>JAFQBQ010000197.1 GCA_017416635.1 Alphaproteobacteria bacterium
CAAAGCAATCGCAACGGCCTTTTTCGCTTCAGCGTGCCCAACGATAAATCTGTTTAATTCCGCCATAATTTGCGACGGAGTTAATGAAGTCATTATTTATCTCCTATTTTAATTTTTTCCAAAACGATTGAATGATTCGTATAGATGCACAAATCTCCAGCGATCTGCATAGATTTGCGAACAATTTCTTCTGCAGTCAGCGGCATATCGATTAAAGCCCTCGCTGCGGCCAACGCGTAATTTCCGCCGGAACCAATTCCCATAATTCCGTCCGACGGTTCCAAAACATCTCCGATTCCAGTTAGAATCAGTGAAATATTTTTATCCGCCACGGCCATCATAGCTTCGAGTTTGCGAAGATATTTATCGGTACGCCAATCTTTCGCCAATTCCACACACGCGCGCTGTAATTGTCCGGGATATTGTGCCAGCTTAGATTCCAAACGTTCAAATAACGTAAAGGCGTCTGCGGTAGCTCCTGCGAAACCTACCAAAACATCCCCCGATGATAAAAAACGAACTTTTCTTGCGTTGGATTTTACAATACTGTTGCCCATCGTTACTTGTCCGTCGCCAGCAATTACGACTTCATCGCCTTTTCGAACCGACAGAATCGTCGTTCCCATCCATACCATAATTTTTCCTTTCTATTCGCGAGACAGATTAACAACGAAATTTTTAAATTCTGAAGATGAATAATCAATCGCGCCTGAAAATCCCCAAACCGTTTTGCCTTTTTTGTTAATTACTATACATGTCGGCACGCCTCTGATGTCTAAATTTTCAGGAGATATTCCCTTAAACCTCTTCAGATGCTTTGCGTTACTCGTTTCGTAATATTCTTTAATTTTTGCATCAGATGCTTCAATGAACAGAGGAACAACTTTTACATTTTTTACTCCATCTGCTTCTAATTCTCCAACAAGATCATCTAATACACTGAAAACCGCTGGGCACTTCGGGCACCAACTTGTTGTGAAGAACAAAATAACAACATTTCCTGAAAACGAATCAATCGAAAGTTTCTTTTTAGATCCTGCTGGAATTACTTCTACATCTAATTTTGGTAGTTCTGCTAAATACCCGAACTCATCTTGAAAAGGTTTATGAATGTTTTTTTCACTTGCTGTATTTTCGTTTCGATTTTCTGATTCTTCCGCAAATAAAGGATAAATCATAATTAATTGCAAGCAAAAAAACGCTATAAAATTCATCAAACATTTTGTATACTGCTTTTTAGTTTTTATGGTTTTTGTTCTCATGAAATACTTTCTTCTTATAGTTTTTCTTTTTACTTTCTCGGGCTGCGGAAAGCGATGTGCTCTCGAGCCAGCCTCTCCGGAAGCAGTGCCGTATCCACGACAATATCCAAATCCGAACGAGAAGCAGTATAATAGAAATTCAGAAGCATTTGAAGAAGGGATTTTAAAATCGGAGAGGTTCCGTTGATTGATCTGATGAAATCAATAAGAGGATTTTAATGGCGAAAAATGAAAAATTTTTTTATTGCATAGAATGCGGAGCGAGATATCCGAAATGGCTGGGCAAGTGCGAAGAGTGCGGTCAATGGAATTCTATAACCGAGCAGTCGTCAGCAGTAAATAAAGCAAATTTAGGAACAGAGACTATTCAATTTCAATCGTTATCATCACATCAAGAACAGGTCAGCCGATATTTAAGTGGATTTGAAGAATTTGATAGAGTTCTCGGCGGAGGAGCAGTACCAGGTTCAGTCGTTTTAATCGGAGGCGAACCAGGAATCGGAAAATCTACGATATTATTGCAGATCATATCGTCGCTATCTCAAATGTATAATTGTGTATACATTTCTGGAGAAGAATCAGCTGAACAAATTTGTATGAGAGCTGCACGGCTGGGCGTTTCAAATGCTCCGTTAAAGTTAGCGTGCGAAACAAATGTCGATGCGATAATAAATTCGTTAACTTCCGATGTAGATTTTGTAGTGATAGATTCTATTCAAACACTAAATACTGAAACCGTGGAGTCATTTTCCGGATCCTTAAATCAAATCAGGGCGTGCGCAGCCGCGTTGATAAATTTTGCGAAAACGAATAACACTACAATCTTTCTTGTAGGACATGTTACAAAAGACGGCTTAATCGCAGGACCGAAAATTTTAGAGCATATGGTCGACACCGTTTTGTATTTCGAAGGCGAGCGCGGAAATTCTTATCGCATATTGCGAACAGTAAAAAATCGATACGGTTCTTGCAACGAACTCGGTATTTTCGAAATGAAATCTTCAGGACTGGTAAACATCACAAATCCTTCAGCATTATTTTTAACTCAACGTTCTGAAAATATG
>JAFQBQ010000016.1 GCA_017416635.1 Alphaproteobacteria bacterium
CGCAACTTTAAGAGCGCATTCTTTCGCACATTTCTTGAAAATTTTGCCCACTTTGTGTTCAGATTCCTGCCGCGAATCCAAAACCAACTTTGTGCCAAGCAAAATCACCGGAATGAACACCGCCACCAACACCATGACATAGCCATGGGAAGGGGAAGAGAGCCGTGCTTCGAACCTCGAAAAAATCTGCCGTAACCAATTGAAAATTATAGCAAACTTTTGCTTGCCAAATAAGGCTTCGCCCCATGTGTCAAAATGAATTGACGACATAGAGGCTCGGCGCCCCTGATACTCTTCCATTTTAGATCCATCAAACTTTTACGGATACCATTGTGACAGATATTCATTAATGGAAAGTTAATGCCGAGGAATTTTTAAAGTCTTTGAAATCGGGATGTTGAGGATGTGTTTTGGATTGCCGCGTCGCTTCGCTCCTCGCAATGACGACAGAACGATTGTTCGACAACCGCTATGCCTCTCGCAACGACGACAGAACGATTGCCCGACGACTGCTATGCTCCTCGCAATGACGACAGAACGATTGCCCGACGACTGCTATGCTCCTCGCAATGACGATGAATGACCGTTCGGTGATCGCCGTGCTCTTTGCAATGACGAGACAGATAAATACCGATGCAAAACGAAATGATGAAGCGAGGAATAGTTTGGAAAGTTTATTGCAACGATCAGAAGACCCCCCTTCACTTTAACTTGACGGAAACGACTTCTTATTGCGGATAAAAAAATGGCTCCTCGGGACGGGCTCGAACCGCCGACCCGGTGGTTAACAGCCACCTGCTCTACCGCTGAGCTACCGAGGAACACGATCTTTCTTATATCAAAAACTTTATAAGGATGCTAGTGCTTTCGCAAAAAATTATCAAATTTTTATATCGCACATAATCGGAGCATGATCCGACGGTCGCTCGAGCTCTCTTATATCAGTCAGAACCTGCGAATTGGTAACTAGTTCATGCGTTTTTTGTTTTACGTAAAAATGATCTAAACGGAACCCGTTGTTTCTCTTGAAATCGCGCTGCCGATAACTCCACCAAGTAAAACCTTTATCCTTTAGAATGTCGATAAAACCTGTTTCGCGAAGTTTTTCAATTTCGGCCCGCTCGGGAGCGCTTCCTGCAATGCCATCATAATTCGGGATATAAATATCATACGGATAAGGTCCGACATTAAAGTCTCCACCGAGAACAAACAAATCGTTGTCAAATTTTTTCAAATATTCGCGGAAGTTCGATAAAAATTCTAACTTTTGAAAATAGTTTGGACATCCAACTTCCTGGCCGTTCGGGACATAAACGGAAGCGACGAAAATTCCGCCAGTGAAAGCTTCGATGTATCGAGCTTCTTCCGCAAAATCAAAATTTACTTCTTCCAATAAAAATTTTGAACATATCGCGACACCATTCCGAGCTTTTTGTCCGAAAATTGCAAGATTGTATCCCAAATCTTCTATGTATTCTCGCGGAAATTTTTCATCTTCTACTCGCGTTTCCTGCAGTAAAACGACATCTGGCGCATATTTCCTAACTAATTCCGAAAAATTTTCAAGACGCACTCTTATAGAGTTAACATTCCAAGATACTATTCTCATAATGGCTTCAAACTTTCATCCGTTACAAATATATTCTACAATATATTGGATGTTCGAAAAAGTTAATCGAATAGGGGGAATTTGATGAAAATATATGCATCGATGTTAGCGGCAAATTCGAGTTGCTTCGGAGAAGAATTGAGAAAAGTATCGGACGCGGATGGTATTCATTGGGATATCATGGACGGCTCTTTTGTAGATGCAATTTCTTTCGGAGCAGAAGTTGTTCGATCTTTGCGAAAACAAACTCAGCAGATTTTTGATGTTCATCTTATGGTGAAAAATCCCGAAAAACACATTGAAACTTTCGCAAATGCCGGCGCTAATATTATTACGGTTCATGCTGAAGCAACTCATCATTTACATGGCACTCTGCAGAAAATTAAGTCTCTCGGGAAAAAATCCGGAGTTGCGATAAATCCAGCAACATCAATTGAATTTCTTCCATATGTTTTGGATGTGCTTGATGTTGTTTTGATAATGACAGTAAATCCTGGAAAATCAGGTCAAACTTTCATAATGCAACAAATCGATAAAATTAAAAGAGTGACGGAGGTTATTTCAGATAAAATCGAAATTTGCGTTGATGGTGGAATTAACGAAAAAACGATTTTGCCTTGTGTAAACGCGGGAGCGAAAAATTTTGTTGTTGGTTCGAGGATTTTCAACAGCGATAATTATTCTGAAGCAATAAAGAAATTGCGAGGTTATTCATATTAAGTTTGTCTTTACCTTTTTTTGATATATACTGCGAAAGTAGCGACGGATGTTGAAATGGATAGATCTTCTTCTTTATTTAATAGTCCTTTGTTTTTAGGATTTGATCGTTTTGAAAGATTGGTAGATACTATTTCAAAAGTACAGGATAGCTATCCGCCTTATAATATCGAGCAGATCGGAGAGCATGGTTTCAGGATCACGCTAGCATTAGCTGGATTTCATCGAAAAGATATTAGTATTTCCTTGGAAAATAATCAGCTGACAATCAAAGGTCAACAAAAGCAGGAATCTGAGGCCATTTACATCTATCACGGCATCGCGAATCGGCAGTTTATTAAATCGTTCGTGCTCGCAGATGGCGTCGAAGTGCGCAATGCGGAGTTTGTTGATG
This sequence comes from Alphaproteobacteria bacterium, assembly GCA_017416635.1. GTDB lineage: Bacteria > Pseudomonadota > Alphaproteobacteria > UBA3830 > UBA3830 > UBA3830. Next base: position 2,721 of record JAFQBQ010000016.1, read on the forward strand.
GTTTGCTTCATATTAATTTGGTCCGTATGCATAATGAAGCGGAAGTCAAAACAATAGAAATCGATGAACCGATATCGTTCACGACTCCAAGACAAATTGAAGAGATTAAGTAGTCTTATGTCTATTTTTGTGTTTTTTGCAGTTGCAATATTACTGGCGGGTTATATTAGCGCTAAGGGCTTGCAGATTTTAACTGGACAGGTGTGGCTTGGAACGGTTTCCATGCTATTCACATTATTTATACTTTGCTCCATTGCAATGCCTCCCCAAAAATTATGCGCAATGATTAACACTGCGCTGTGTTACAATGTGTTACAGAGAGTTGTATATGTATCAGCTAGTTCGTTTAATTATTTAAAGGAGATAGGATACTTCTATCTCGGTTTTATTATGTATTTTTCTCTGTGTTTTGTTGGAATCGCCTTTTTTTCTGTTTTTAATAATTCGATAAATTATCAGAGATCTCTTTCTTTCGGATTTATAATTGTAATCGCCGTTTTGTGTTATGGATATGCAAACGCAAAGAATATCAGAGTAAAAGAAATTCAAGTTCCTGCGCAAACCGACGCGAAGATTTGTTTCATTTCAGATATTCATGTCGGAGCAATCCACTCAGAAAAAACGCTGCAAAAACTTGAGAAATTAATCGATAAAATGCATCCGGATATGGTGTTAATCGGGGGAGATTCCTGGGATATGAGA
>JAFQBQ010000198.1 GCA_017416635.1 Alphaproteobacteria bacterium
AACATTGTAAAGTTTGTTTTTGTTTATCAAATTGATAATGAATTGATTGTATTCTTTCTTTTTTCATTTTTGTTTTTGAATATTTTAATTTAATTTAAATTGTGTTGATTAAATGTAAAACTTAAAAAAAATTTTTAATTAGATTTTTTCTTAAAAATTGGTTGATTTTTGACAAATAATAATGTAGTATTATTGTAGTTTGTATTTTGGTTCGGAGATTGTTTTGGAGAGTTTCGTTTCATCTAAGTGGGCACGATTATTTGCAGGGGCTTCATTGTTGTGTTTAGCATATGCTCCTGTTGCTATCGATTTTTTTAACATGACCGATGAAGATATTGTAGCGTCAAACAGCGATTTTGACGAAATTTCGATAAAACCATTTACTCCAAACATAGAGCGAAGTTCTTTGATGAGTCATTGGATTGGAAGCGATCCACTCAGTCCAAGTTTTTCAGATACGAAAGATTTGTCTCCCAATGCAGCTTCGAATTTTTTTAGCGATTTTCAGTCGAGAGTCGCAAATTTAGACTCTTCACAGGAAAAGCTACGGGAAAACGCAATAAAAACTATTTCCAGCGGAGCGTTTAAGGGCTCCAAATTTGTGCAAGGCGTGATAAAGTCAAACTTTTACGTTGACGCAAAAAAATATGGAGTGCCAGTTGCAGTTATAGACGGTGTAATCAGAGGTTTGTCCAGAAAAATCGATTTTAGGCGTTCACTGAAGAAGGATGATAAATTCGAGGTTGCGTTTAATGATAAAAAGGAAATCTTGTACTCCAGAATCACCACGAAGCACCAAAATGTTGCAATGTACAAATTCGGGAAAGAAGGACATTTTTTTGAGAACGGCGAAAAGGTCGGTTCGTTAAAAAAATCAAATGCGTTTGGATTGCCATTGCGAGGCGCGTATAGAATTTCATCTCGTTACGGATATCGTCGGCATCCAATTACTGGCAGGTACAAACATCACGCAGGAGTCGATTTCGCCGCTCGATACGGAACTCCGATTTACGCAATATTTGACGGAGTCGTTACCAGAGCAGCCAATTACAGCGGATATGGGAAGTGCGTAGACATAAAGCACGCTTCGGGATACTCCAGCCGCTACGGTCATTTAAGCAGAATTTTTGTTAGCCCTGGAACTTGGGTGAAGAAGGGGCAGCGCATTGGCAGCGTTGGTTCTTCAGGATTTTCAACGGGCTCGCATTTACATTTAGAGTTAGCAAAAAATTCCAAAACAATGAATCCGTTAAGCGTAAAAATGATGCCTGAAAAAGTCGAAAGAGTATCTAATAACAGAAAATTCAACGCTCTGAAGAAATATTCTAGTAAACTGGCGCTTTTTGTTAGCTAAGCGGAGAAAAAAATGAATCCTTGTTTCGGATCAGGGCCATGCGCTAAGCGCACGGGGTGGAAGTCTCCGAGTTGTCATTTAGTAGGGCGCTCGCATCGTTCTGCGAAAGGGCTTAAATTAATTCAGGAAACTATTCAGTTACAAAGATCGATTCTTCATATCCCAGAAGATTATCTGATTGGGATTGTCGATGGTTCTTGCACTGGCGTAATGGAGATGCTGATTTGGAATTTAGTCGGAGCACGTCCTGTGGATGTTTTAGCTCATTGTGTTTTTAGCAATCATTGGGCACACGATATTGCCGACGAGCTGCAAGTTGCACCCGTAAATTTAATTAAGGCACCGTTTCCGACGATGAGCGATGTTAATCGCGTAGATTTTTCTCATGATGTTGTTTTTTGCATGAGTTCGACCACGTCCGGAGTTGCTTTCCGTGATACGAATTGGATTCCGCAAAATCGCGAAGGGTTAACGCTTTGCGATGCAGCATCCGCTGCGTTCGCCATAGATTTGGATTGGTCGAAACTGGATGCTGCTGGGTTTTCTTGGCAGAAAGGTCTTGGCGGAGAAGGAGGATTCGGGACAATTGTTCTTAGTCCGAAAGCTGTTCAGCGTTTAGAAAGTTTTCGTCCGAATCGAGCCATCCCTCGAATATTTCGTATCGTTAACGACGGCAAGTTGAACTATGCGTTGTTCAACGGAAATACTATAAATACTCCGTCGTTGTTGTGCATTGAATAATTTTACGAAAATTTGAAATGGGCCGACGATAACGGTGGA
>JAFQBQ010000199.1 GCA_017416635.1 Alphaproteobacteria bacterium
ATGATATGCGTGATCAAGGAATTGCTCAAACAGGAGCGATTGTCGACAACAAATTGATGCTTCCGATAACAACCAATGTTTACGATTTCGCGAAAGAGCAACAGGTCTACATGCTTCCATATGAATTAGAGCCAGTAATTTCTCAGGAATTACAGACAGGCTCAATGAAAATCAATCCTTACAACGCTTTCGATCCAATTCCTGCGGATTTGAGCATAGTTTTAAATGTCGATCACTGGACAGAGGTTCAAACTCAATGGTTAAGCGCGATTACTTACACATATTATAGTCGCGGTTGGGGTGGAAGTTCCTCTTCTAACCAGCTGGTCAGTTCGTCGACTAAAAACATCGAATATATGCGGCAACAGAGTCCGAAATTCACGGTTGAAGGGCTGAAGCCAGGCGAAAGAATTTCAAAAATTACATTCAACGGCATCGAAATAACAGCGAGGGAGGCAGAATAATGGCATTAGAAGCAGACAGAGACGGCATCGCAAATGGTTTATTCACTGTGCCTTCAGGCGTTCCATCGAGAACAGTTCAGGTTGAAGTATTGGGCAATCAAGGCAGCCGAGGCACTGGAACTTACACGGCAAGCGGAACAATTACGACCGAACAAAGACGAATCGTAAACACGGTTTATTATCGATACGATCCTCTTGCTCAGACCTTTACGCTATCTGAAGGAAGACACATTGCAGGCATCGATCTGTGGTTTAAGAAAAAGGGAACTTCAAGAGTTCTCGTTCAAATTCGAGAAACAACAGCAGGATTTCCAAATCAAAATATCATAGCTCAGGCGAGCATTAAGCAATCGCAAATCAGCTTAACATCTTACACGAGAGCGACTTTTCGACCGATTTGGCTTGAAGCCAACGTGGAATATGCGATTGTAGTCTTAACTGACGATTCTCAAACAGCGTTAGCAATCTGCGAACTTGGAAAATATGACGATATCCATAGAAGATATGTCACGGCTCAAGCGTATCAAGTCGGTGTGTTACTTTCATCCTCAAACGCCAGCACTTGGACAGCGCATCAGGAAATGGATTTAGCTTTTCGCCTCTTGGCTTGCCGGTTTACAGAATCCAACTTAGAAATCAATTTGGGAATTGTTACAGCAGATCAAAACACCGATCTTTTGGTAAAATCTACCATCGAAAGAGTGTCCTCAGAAACGGATGTTGAATTTTCGCTGACTGATACGAACGGAAATACAAATACGCTTTCCGAAGACATGCCAGTTTCTCTTAGAGAGGAACTTTCTGGTGATGTTTCGTTTAAAGTTAAGCTCAAAGGTAGCCAAAAGCATTCACCTGTTCTGTATCAAGGCGTTCAATTAATGCTTGGGACTCAATCACAAACAGCAGATTACGTAACGAGAGCGATTCCCGCAGGTACAAACACGACGGTTCGTATTGTTTATGATTCTTACACGCCTGGAAATTCGCAGGTGAAAGCTTATTTTCAACAGCCTGATTCAACATGGTCGCTGATTTCTTTAACCGAAGGTTCTCCGATTGGTGACGGCGAAGAAGAACATACGCATATTCTCGAAAATTACAATCAAGCGACAGTGCGAATCAAACTCGTACTTGAGGGAAACGTGCTTTACCGACCTTATGTAAAAAATTTGCGCGTAACGACTGTGTAGGTGTTAAATGATTGATGAAAGCACTCAGAATAAGAATTATCCGCTTCCGCATCC
>JAFQBQ010000017.1 GCA_017416635.1 Alphaproteobacteria bacterium
AATCGTCGTTGGGCGAAAGCTCGTGCGATGCCTGTATTAGCTGGTTATAAAGAGGGATACAATGCGTTGAAGCGGGTTATCTCTTCTCTTTTAAAGTATAAAGTAAAGTATGCAACATTCTTTGCTTTTTCTATTGAAAACGAAAATAGACCAAAGCAAGAAGTCGATTATTTAATGGCTTTGTTCTTTTCTATATTTAATGATGCAACCGACTTTTTTATGGAACATGGCATAAGAGTAAGAATTATCGGAAATTCTGAAAGATGGCGACCTTCTTTAAAGAAAAGTATAGAAAAAATTCAGGAAGAAACAAAAAATAATGATGTGCTAACCATTATCGGGGCAGTTAGTTATTCAGGTCGTGATGAAATTGTTAGAGCAACGAAAAAAATAATATCGGATGTGAAAAACGGAAAGTTGGATGAGAATTGCATCGACGAATCCGTCTTCTCTTCGTATTTGGACTGTCCGGATGTTCCGTTTCCTGATTTATTAGTCAGAACCAGTGAACAAAGAATAAGCAATTATTTGTTGTGGCAGTTGGCTTATTCTGAGATTATATGGGTTGATAAATTTTGGCCAGATTTTGGTGACGAAGACACGAATAAAGTAATTCAGGATTTTTCCAAACGCCAGAGGAGATATGGAAAATAGATTGTTTGCGCGCAGTCGGAGTATCGGAGAAGATTTTCTAAGACGAATGATTTCTTCGATATTGTTTATCCCTCTGTTATTGATGGTATTCATACTGCCTCCCGATAAATTTTATCTATTGTGTTTCGCAGTTTACGTAGTAATGTTGTATGAAATTTTTTCAATGCCTGTTCAGGGCAGATTAGAAATGAAGATTTTAGCTAGTATCACTTGCTTAGTCGGATTAAGATCCTTCATGTATATCAATCAATTTTACGGAGCACTAGGATGCGTCGGATTGATCTGCATTACCAGCGGTTGCGACATGGGAGGATATTTTTTTGGAAAAATGTTTAAAGGTCCAAAGCTATGCCCAACGATAAGTCCGAATAAAACTTGGGCGGGTTTCATTGGTTCGATATTGTGTGCGAATTGCATACTAATATTATTGAGTGATTGCTTTTCGGTATTTCTATCATTACCATTGAACCGACTTTTACTTCTGCAGGTTTTGATAGCTGCGTCGATTCTTGGAGATCTTTTTGAATCGATGTTCAAAAGAAATTTAGGAGTAAAAGACATGGGAAATATTTTCCCCGGACACGGCGGAATGATGGATAGATTTGACAGTTTGATGTTTTCCTCGATAGTATTTACCGTTCTTGATTTATGGGATAAGCAATTAAGATGAGTTTCATATATTATATTCTGACATTTTTAGTAATCATTAATTTGATCGTTTTCGTGCATGAGTATGGACACTTTTCTGCGGCGCGGCGAGTCGGCGTGAAAGTTTTGCGGTTCTCTATCGGAGTAGGGCCAGAAATTTTTGGCTGGACGGATAAAGAAGGGACTCGTTGGAGTTTCTGCGCAATACTCGTCGGCGGATATGTAATGATGTTGGGCGATGGAGATATATCTTCTACCACTCAAGACACCGAATCTTTAAAAAAATTATCAAAAGAAGAACAGAAAAAATCTGCTTGTGCTAAAAGCAATTGGGAACAAATGTGGATAGCATTTTGCGGTCCTTTTTTTAATTATATTTATGCGTTCATTGTAGTCGTTTTTATGAGCTTTTTTTACGGAGTTCCACCATACGAGCCAGTTGTATCCAAACTCGAAGATGGCAGTCCGGCACGAAATGCAGGCTTGCTTTCAGGAGATCGAATTTTGTCAATCAACGATGCCAAAATTCGTAGCTTCAGAGATATTCCGATAAATGTTATGAAAGCAGCCGATAATGAAGCGCTGAAATTTACATATGAAAGAAACGGTGTTATAGATTCCGTAGAAATTACCCCGGAAATTAGAGAGACTAAAACCTTTTTTAAAACGAAAAAAAGAAAATTTGTAGGTATAGCGCGCGGTGAACCAAAATTTTACAGAAAAGGGTTTATAGATTCTTTAGTTGAAGGCGTAAAATATTGCTGGAATTTTACCGTCGAAATGTGCGGAATGTTTAATTTGCTGTTTTCTGGAAAATCGTCTATGGATAATTTCGGCGGAGTTGTTCAAATGAGTAAAGTCGCAGGGGATTTATCAAAGGCCGGAAGTTTCGCGCAGTTGATTATGTTCACGGTGATGTTGTCGTTAAATTTGGGATTCATAAACTTGTTACCATTGCCGGTACTGGATGGCGGCCGCATCGTAATTTGTTTCGTGGAAGAAATTTCCGGTAAAAAATTGAATGAAAAATTCCAAGAGTATTTAATGATAGCGTGTGCTGCGCTATTAATATTGATAA
>JAFQBQ010000018.1 GCA_017416635.1 Alphaproteobacteria bacterium
AGATGATTAATAAAATTAAAAGTTCCGTCGGTAAAAAGTACAAAACAATATATTAACAAATCGCAACCAATAAAAATGCCGATCATGTATCCTATCCGAATAGCTTCCGAAAAATTCTGCAGATTTGCGCGATAATGATCTGACAGCAAATTTAACATCCAAAACATCGCGAACGTTAAACCGATAAATTCCGAATGGTATATATCCAGCAACAAAGTGCAAGCAGCGAGAATATGAGTGCGAGTTTGGTATTTTTTCAAATGCACTGCAAGAAAAAATATAAATGCTCTAGAAAAATTTTCAGGAGCAATTAGAAAAAGAAAAACTAATGACGGAAAAATAATTATTTGGGGCATCGTCCGACACAAACATATTTTAGCGCATTGAAATTTTGAAACGGTCGTACGTAAAATTCGCCGTTTTTCTGTTCCACTTCACCGATTTTTATTTTCTCTCGGAATACTTGCCCATATGAGGATGTTTCTGCCAAATCCGCTGCTTTAATTTCTCCGAGCAACATAGTTACTTCCAGCAAATCGGAATTATTTCCTTTCAGCATCGCATCGACGCCATTTATTTTCGCAGGAATATTTGAGTTCGCATCAACGATTAATAAAATTTTGCTCCAGTGTTCGGACACTTCAATTACTCTACCGATTAAACCATCTTCATTGAAAGCGAAATCATCAACTTTGATATCCTTGTCGAAACCCGCATCAATTAAAGCAGATCTTGTGAAATCATTTCCGAACACGTTAACAACTTTTGTAAATTTTACATCAGTCAGCTCGTCTTCTTTTAACTGAAGAATTCTTTTCAGTTCATTATTTTCTTGCATCAAAGATAACATTTTCTCATTTTCTAAACGCAGTTTTACGTTTTCCGTCTGCAAAGAGAAAAGCTTGTCGCTAACATCTCGCTGAAAACAATTTTTAAAAACCTCGACGGATTGCTCAAAGGAATCAGTAATCAGAAAACAATAAAACCGAATCTCATTACCTAGACGTTCTGCCATCGGAACGGTTTGATCGAACAACAAGTGAACAATCACTATAAAAATGACAGCAGCTGCGCTGATAACTAACCCGGTTTTATTTCTTTCTCGAGTAAGTATTTTATTTTTTTTAATTGTTCCCTCTTTTTTAAGATCTTAGCATGACGCTTTTCATAACTTTTAATTCTTCAAGAGCTTTTCCAGTACCGAGTGCAACACATAGTAATGGATCTTCTGCTTTTTCGACAGGTAATCCTGTTTTAGCTCTGAGCAATTCGTCCAATCTATACAATAGCGAACCGCCACCAGTCATGGTAATACCCTTATCGACTATATCTGCAGATAATTCCGGCGGCGTATTCTCTAATGCAAATTTTACGCCTTCAACAATCGATGCGACAGGTTCAGCTAAGCTTTCAACAATTTGCGCTTCGGTTATTTCAAGTTCTGCAGGAAGACCGTTCGATAAGTCTCGACCTTTGATGGTCATCGTGCGCCCTTGCCCATCTTCTGGATAAATCGCAGCGCCGATCTCTTTTTTGATTCTTTCGGCAGTAGTGTCTCCGATCAACAATCCGTGTTGCTTTCTGATGTATCCGACAATAGCCTCATCCATTTTATCTCCGCCAACTCTTACGGAATTTCCGTAAACGATTCCTCCGAGAGATAGAACCGCGACTTCCGTTGTGCCACCTCCGATATCTACAACCATCGAACCCATCGGTTCAGTAACAGGCAGCCCTGCTCCGATCGCGGCAGCCATTGGTTCCTCGATTAGAAATACTCTGCGCGCACCCGCACATTCTGCAGATTCCTGAATGGCTCTTCTTTCGACAGCTGTTGCTCCTCTTGGAATGCAAATAACAATTTGTGGACTGACAAAACTCTGTCTGTTGTGCACTTTACGAATGAAATGTTTAATCATTTCCTCGGCAACGTCGAAATCTGCGATAACTCCATCTTTCATCGGACGAATCGCAGTGATATTTCCCGGAGTTCTTCCGACCATCAATTTCGCTTCTTCTCCTACAGCCAACACTTTTTTGCGTGCACCGTCATCTCCCAAAGCGACGACCGACGGTTCATTTACTACGATTCCTTTTCCTCTGACATAAACAAGAGTATTCGCTGTTCCGAGATCAATTCCCATGTCAGACGAAATCAATCCCCGCAAAGATGCAAACATATTATCCTCAATTAAGCTATGATTAAAATATAGGAGGGATTTGGAATTTTCACAAGAAAAACTTAAAATTTCGTCAGAAATCCAAAACCAATTCAGCCTACTCTTGGTTTAGATGATTTTGGCTCAGGCGTAGAAAGTATTTCAACGATATTCAGGATATTTTGGGATGCTGTATCCAAATCTTTCACCGGAGCAAAACTCTTTCGATGATGTGGCGTGCTTCCGTAACGCAAAATCGCGCAAATATGTTCGCGAGTCCCATACCCAACGTTATTTTCCCATCCGTAATTCGGATATTTTTTCGCCAAATCCACCATTATGCGATCTCGATGCTGTTTTGCGATAATCGATGCTAAAGAAATCGATATAACTTTATTGTCTCCTTTTACAACGGTTATAACCTCCGACGAACCAAATTCCGGAGCCTTATTCCCATCGACGAGAACTACTTTTTCTTTTGCATCTAATTGCGAATGCGCTCTTTGCATCGCTAAAAAAGTCGCCTGCAAAATATTTTTTGAATCTATTTCCTGAACGCTAGCTTCGCCTATCGAATATTTTACTATATCGGAAGGTTGAGCGTTGATCCATTGAACGACTTTTTCTCTCTGATTGAATGATAATTTTTTAGAATCTCGAACGGGCAATTCGCTGTTTTCTAACATCGCGATACCAGCGGAACTGATCCAAACTGCAGCAGCCACGACAGGCCCGGCAAGCGGACCTCGACCGACTTCATCAATTCCGACGCTTATATCCGGAATAATGTCATTTTCTAAATACCACGCAGAATTCATTTTTTTATAAGACCTCTAATGTCACTGTATAGTAACTTAATTTTAAGACGCAGCATAGAGACAAAAGGAATTACAAGATCCTTGATGAATTGTATGCCTTTGCGAATTTTGTTAACTTCGCGTTTCATCACAAGGCGTATAATCTCCCAAGCATTGTTGCTGGCTTGAGTTGTCAACTGACGGCATCTTTCTGCGAAAATTAACCAGAACGGACTGATGAACAAACTCAGAGCGGTTAAACTGACTAAGAATTTTAACTCTGCTACTCCGATAAGTCCGACCTTGCTTGCGGAAAAGGCTAACATGAAAGAGAACTCTCCGATGTGCCCCAGCAGTACACTTATTATAAAGGAATCTTTCAGAGGGAATTTAAACAAACGCAGCAACCCAATGTTCAAAGCTGTTTTCCCGATTGTGACGTAAAACAACGCCGCAAGAATCACCATTACATTATCCCAGATGTAATTCAAATCCACCATTAATCCGACGCTGAGGAAAAATGTCATTAACAAAATCTCTTCTATCGGCTGGGAAACTGATTTCACTGTCTCTTTTAAACTTGAATTGCCTAAAAGCAGTCCCGCGATGAACGCTCCGAACGGTCCCGAAAATCCGATTAATTCTGCAAGAACCGCGCTTCCCAAGCAAATTCCGAAAACTGTGATAGACGTCATATCTTTGTGTTTTTGAATAAAGTTAATGACTCTCACAGAGTAGTGTTGATAGTAATAAGCAAACAGCAGGCCACCTCCTAAGAAGATCGACAGGCCAAACAAATTTGAAAATTTATGATGAACTTGAACTTGCGTGCCGTTCGACGCCATCATGTTAATAATGATAACCATAATCAAAGCGATTAAATCTTGAGCTATCAGAATTCCGATTGTGGTTTCCGAAACAGAATCATCCCTGTCTTTCAAAGTATTCAGAGACTGAACAGTAATCGCTGTCGATGATAAAGCAATGCAAAACGAAAATAATATTATTAGGTTCATCGATATGTGAAATATGAAACCTATTAATACCAAAATTAAACATGTCGTCAACGTCGAAGCAATTGTGATAGCGACGGAGGTTTTCCAAATATTTTTGATTTTTTCAAAAGATAAACTTTGACCGATTACGAACAGCAAGAAAATGATGCCAAGCTCCGAACACAAAGTTATCGAATTGTAATTAGAAATCAGCGCAAAACCTGACGGTCCGAGAAGCAATCCAGCGATAATGTACCCGAGTACAGGAGTATGGCCAAAACATGAAAAAAGAAACCCTCCTCCCATTGCGAACAAAACTACGGATGCTACTTGTGTGATCGTCCAATCCATTTTTATCTACTCAGACATTCTAACGATAGATAATAATACGACATAGATATTAAGCCACTTTTTTTGCATTCCTCTGTGTGCATAGTTACATTTTTATCACACGCCGCATTTAAAGGATTTCTCAAAACGATATTTTTGCACGAATATTAAAAAATACATTTTTCAATAGCTTTATGTTAAGGATTTTTTTATAATTAGAAGCTAAACAGCAATTAGTATATGTGGGCGAAGGTTATTGCGAGGTTTTATGTTGGCTGATGTTTTGAAATCGATATTCGGGTCGCACAATGATAGAATTGTAAAAAAATATTTTAGAGTAGCGGCTCAGGTTAACGGTTTGGAAGAGTCCATGGCTCAGTTATCTGATAACGAATTACGAGCTCAAACTGAAATTTTCAAAAAAAGATTAGCCGACGGAGAAACTCTGGATGATATTCTTGTTGAAGCATTGGCTGTTGCAAGAGAAGGCGCAAAACGAGCATTGGGATTGAGGCCTTTTGATGTTCAGATAGTTGGAGCACTGGCTTTGCACAACGGAATGATTGCCGAAATGAAAACGGGCGAAGGGAAAACCCTCGTCGCGGCTCTTGCTGTTTATGTAAATGCATTGGAAGGAAAAGGCGTTCACGTCGTCACAGTCAACGATTACTTAGCCCATCGCGACGCCGAGTGGATGGGGAAAATATATAAATTTCTCGGATTGAGTGTTGGAATTATCGTCCACGGATTAACAGACGAACAACGAAAAGAACAATACGCTTGTGATGTAACTTATGCAACTAACAACGAATTAGGATTCGATTATTTACGAGACAACATGAAATTTTACGCATCCGAATTGGTGATGCGGCCGTTTAATTATGCAATTGTCGATGAGGTCGACAGTATTTTGATTGACGAAGCGCGAACTCCTTTGATTATTTCAGGTCCGGCAGAAGATTCAGCTGATTTGTATGTAAGAGTAGACGCTGTTGTTCCTCATTTAGTTAAAGAAGATTACGAAGTAGATGAAAAGCAGCGTACCGTTACCCTAACTGAAGCCGGAAATGAACATGTCGAGCAACTGCTGAGAGATGCCGGATTAATCGTCGGTACAAATTTATATGATTTGCAAAATATCGCAATTGTTCACCACATAAATAATGCAATCAAAGCCCATTACCTTTTCAAAAAAGACGTCGATTACATCGTTAAAGATAATAAAGTCATAATTATCGATGAATTTACAGGTCGTATGATGGAAGGTCGAAGATATTCCGATGGTTTGCATCAAGCTTTGGAAGCTAAAGAACATGTACACGTAGAGATGGAAAATCAGACTCTTGCATCCATTACTTTCCAAAACTTTTTCAGAATGTACAAGAAATTATCTGGTATGACTGGTACTGCTGCAACCGAAGCGCAAGAATTATCGGAAATTTATAAAGTGGAGACGTTGGTCATTCCTACGAATCTCCCTGTGGCTCGTCGCGATTATAACGATGAAGTCTACAGAACTGCGCGCGAAAAGTATGATGCAATCATCAAGCTTATTAAGGAATGTAATGCACGAAATCAACCTGTTTTGG
>JAFQBQ010000200.1 GCA_017416635.1 Alphaproteobacteria bacterium
GAAGACCAATATAATATAAGCAAACTCTTAAATGGCAGGGGCGGAAGGAATCGAACCCTCAACCTGCGGTTTTGGAGACCGCCACTCTAACCTAATTGAGCTACACCCCTAAAAAGCGTTTATTTCTATCATAAAATTTATACTTCAACAATCCCGTCGAAAACAAATTTTCAGATTGACGTTTTTTTAGATTTACGTGAGAGCAGAAAAAGTACATATCTCATTTCCTGCGCCTACAACCTGTTGATTATTTCGATACGTTCTTCCAATTTAGGTATGACTGAAAGTAGTTTCTGAAATCGTCTAAAAAGGCTTCGGATTTTATAAAAGTAATAGAATTTCCTCTTCCTTGAGCATATCCGATAATGTTTGCGCCTTGATATAGCACAACGCGAACGTCATTTGGATTTGTTTGAAGTTCGTTTTTGACACATTGAATTTTTTCGTATTCTTGTTCCAGATAATGCGCGACAAATCGCATGCAAATGCCCTTGAATCCGGATTTTTTGATTAATTCCGCGACAATTTTATTTTTAGCCATCGTATAATCATTGAACATCGAATCTGCTTTTTGCGAATTTAAGTTCGATTCAATCGTCCGTTTGAAATCCGAATAAATTTTTCTGGCTTCCTTGTCGGAATTCAAATAATCTCGAAAGTTCAGAAAATTTTGCAACTCGTGATTGCCCGGCAACATTACGTGCAAGTTTGCGCTGACTTCACCCTTCTTGGAAAAAAAATATCGGAAAGGGATGTTGAACTCTCCTTTGAAAACATATCCGTGTTGTTCTAAAACGCGAGAGGCGTCCAAATCAGAAACAATGCAGGCTATATCTATCTTTGGTTTTGCTAATATGCTCGTAATAGCGGTGGAACCGATGTGATGAGTTTCAATTAATTTATCTTTCAAAATCTCGCGGATATTTTCTGATTCATTCAAAAAATCAATTTTCCAGCGATCGGAATGTGCAGATAAAGTTTCGCTCATTCAATGTTTCCTTAAACTTGCTAGGATTGAAATCTAACATGCAGGCGAAATTCTGTCCAGGTATTGACGAGACAGAGCGTTTGTGATAGCATGCCTCAGTTATTTAAAGAGGTTTGATATGGCTAGAGTTTGTCCATTGACAGGGAAGAAGGTTCAGTACGGAAATAGAGTTAGCCATGCGAATAACAAGACTCGGCATCGTTTTATGCCGAATTTGCAGAATGTTTCGTTGTTGAGCGACAGCCTCGGAATAAAAGTTAAGGCGCGTTTGTCGACTCATGCGGTTCGGTCGGTTGAGAAGTTAGGCGGCATCGATAATTATCTTCTAAGCACTTGCGACTGCTTTCTGTCATCGAGATTCCGTAAGATGAAGAAGTTGTTGGAAAGCAAGCAAACGGCTTAGTTCCGCTGAAAATAGGCTATTTCACGTGATTTCGGGAGCGTTGTCTCCCTTTTTTTATTTCTTAAATTTCAGCGCGATACCGTGATTTCATTGTTCCTGTGGATTTTGGAATTCTTTATAATCTATTGTTATTAAAAATCCGAATTTGCTGCAATTGATGAGTTCATAATCCTTCTCTGACTCTCATTTAACAAAATCTCAACATAAATGCTTAATAATTGCATTATTATGGAGGGAAATGATTATGAGAAGAGAAAAATTTATATTAGTTTCAACTCTAAGCATTGCGTTAGGACTTAATGTAGTGGAAGCGATGAATAATTTGCTCAAAGAAGACGCATTGCAATCTCAAAGAACTTCGTTTACCAATGTCTACGCTAATCAAACAAACATCGACGAACAAAATTTGTCATCATCAAACAGTTTTGAGAAAAATAAGGACACTTTATACGAACTTGTTGAAAATTATAGTCTTACTTATAGCGGCTTATCTAAAACTACGAAATCACTTTTTGATGAAAAAATTACGGATGTACTGGAAGGATTCGGTTTTACAGAAAAAGAAAGTGAAATATCAAAAAAAAGCTTCAAAGAAAATAAAGACTCTTTGCATAAAGTTATAATATGCTGCGGAGTTAAATACAATCGCTTCAATAGGTATGCAAAAGTTCTCTTTGATGCAAAGGTGATGAGTATTTTGGCCGGGTTTAATCTGGGGAAAGATGAAAAAGCGGAAATAGATATAGAATTAAATGCCAAACGCGAGGAATTGCAAGACATTCTCAGAGAAGATTATGATAAATACGTTTTAGAAAACAACGAAGTAGACAAATTCATTGACTCGCGTTTTACTTCTGAATTAATGAAAGCGTTAGAAGTTTTCGGTTTCGCGGAAAGAATATCTTTATTTGAAACATGGGAGAAAACACAGGAAATTTTTAGAGACGAAGGTAACGAACTGAATTGGTTAGTGCGCAGATCTAACGCAGGCTTAATTGGCTCAGATCAATATTGGCGTGTAAATAAAGAAGTGCTTCGCTCTTGGGGATTCACAGTTAATAAA
>JAFQBQ010000201.1 GCA_017416635.1 Alphaproteobacteria bacterium
ATCTAGCCTGTGATGCTGCCATTCCCATCGCGGAATCTCCTATATATAATGTTTTTTAATTCTTTTTTAGATAAAGTCAACATGGGAAACGACTTAATAATAGCTATACTTTAACAAATATAAGCAAATATCATCTATAAATATTACTTTTTATTGCTAGATAGCCAAATTTGATGTAAAATTAGAACCATGAGAAAACAAGTAATTGCATATTTGCATACACATTGGGATAGAGAGTGGTATAGAGAATACGAAGTATTCAGAATGCGCCTCTTAAGAGTTTTTGACAATGTTTTGTATTTATTAGAAACAAATAAAATCCCTTGTTTTTATTTTGATGGACAAGTTTCTGCTCTAATGGATTATCTTGAAATTAGACCAGAAAAAGAAAAGCTCGTCCGTTATTTAATCAGAGCTAAAAAACTTTTCATCGGGCCTTTCTATTGTTTAGTAGACGAGTTTCTAACAGATAAAACTTGTTTTGAAAAAAACCTAGAAATTGGGATGAAAACAGCCATCGAACTAGGTTGCACAGATTTTCTTGGATATCTTCCAGATACTTTTGGTCATAGCGAAAACGTTCCTGATATCTTGAGAGATTTTGGAATCGACAAAGCTATTGTATGGCGTGGATGCGGAGATTTTCCTGCCGAATTTAGATGGTGCGGAATGGATACCGTAAACCTTGTAAGAGGCTATTTCCAAGATGTATTTTCTATGAATTGCCCTATTGAAGAAAAAGCTCAAATCCTCAAAAAGAACTTAGATTTGATTGCAGAAAAATCAGGATTATTCCTACTTTTACCAATTGGTGCTGATCATTTAGGAATACCTACAGATATTGAAGATCAAATCGCTTCTATTAATGAAATCTTAAAAGAAGACTACAACATAAAGCTAGGCTCTCCTTTTGATTATTTCAAGAATGTTAGCGGAAATTTTGAAAAATTCAAGTTCGATAAAGAGCTTAGAGATAATTCTAAAACTTTCACTCTTCAAGGTTGCTATTCTTCTAGATTAGACTTAAAAAGATTAAATATAGAGTGTTCTCACAGGCTTGATTTAGCAAATCGTTTTGTTAGATTCTGCAAAGCAAATGACAGATATGATTCGTTAATAGAATACGCTTATAAAATGCTTTTACATAATCAAGCTCATGACAGTATTTGCGGATGTTCTACCGACGATGTACACTCAGAGAACTTGACCAGATACAAAAAAATCAAGCAAATCGCAGATACCATTGTTGATGAATTAAAGTTTGAAAACAAATTTGAAGAAAAAATGATACTCAATCTTTCAAACAAGTTTTATTCTGGAACAATACAGTTTGAATCTTCTAAGAACCTAACTGGATTTAGCAAAATTGCTACTCGCAAAGGTTTCGATAAAGAACTATTAACGGATGTTAATAGAATCCCTATAACAGAAGACTACACTAATATTCATACATACTTGGCACAAGTAAAAAATATTGAACAAGATCAAATCGAGTTCTTTATGTCAGATGTTAGCGAAACAGATTTAAGAGTAACAGAAACCTCTATAGGAAATGAAGAAATTGAATTAACTATCAAAAATGGAATCATTTACATAAATCACGTTCCGTTTTCAATAATCGATTTTGTAGATTTAGGAGACAGTTATAACAACGCTCCAAGCGCAAATGACAATGGCACCGAGTTTAAAATTTTAAGAACAAGAGTCGTATTAAAGACTGCAAATAGAGTTTCTCTAAAAATTGATTTTGAAGGACTTTGGGATATAATTCCGCTTACAGTTAGCCTTGATAAGGGAGCGAACTTCTTAAAATTTGAATTCGATTGGAATAATACTCAAAAGAACCACTTATTAGAAGCTTGTTTTGAGCTACCAGCTCCAATCAAAGAAGTTTTTTCTGAAGATA
>JAFQBQ010000202.1 GCA_017416635.1 Alphaproteobacteria bacterium
ATCCCCGAGTGCCGAAGCCGCTGTTAACAAAACGACCATTTGCGGAGTTGAAAATCCTGTCTTAACACAAATTGGGACAAACAAAACCGCAAGAATAGGAACAGTTCCGAAAGAAGTTCCGATACCGATTGTAATAAACAACCCGATTAGCAAAATCGCTAAAGACGTCATGTATATGTTGTCTGGAAGCAGCGGCAAAACGCAGTCGACCAATTTTTCAATAGAACCTGTTTCTTTCAGAACGTCCGCGAACCCTGCCGCAACCAACATAACGAAAGCGATGTATCCCATGAGATAAATTCCTTCATTCATCATTTGATCCATTTTGCTTTGTGGAATTACTCTGCACGAAAACATAATTCCAAGTCCGACAAGCGCTCCTAGCGGAAGCGATTTTGTAATGAGTTGAACCGCGAAAGTCGCAAGCGCGGCAAGTACAACAATTCGATGTTTTGACGAAAATTTATCGGATTTTTTGAAGACATTCACAGATTTATCTTCATATTTTCTCGATTTTCTGTATGAAACAAAAATAGCGATAAGCAAACCGACTATCATTCCGAATCCGAGGATAATTGCATATTTCCAAATATCATTTCGTACAACATAAACTCCGTTTTGAACTAAATTATCGGCAATCAAATTTTGAAATATCAATCCGAACCCTGCAGGAATCGCGATGTAAGGCATCTTGAGTCCAAATGCAAGCACGCAAGCAACAGCACGCCTGTCTATTCTCATATTATTCATAATTTTGAGCAACGAAGGAATAACAATCGGAATGAACGCGATATGAATCGGAACAATATTTTGCGACGCCATCGACATCAAAGTTAAAACTCCGAGCAGCATATACTTCTTGCCGGAAACAACTTCCGTAATTTTAGATGAAAGCACATCTGTAAAACCCGAATGTGCCATTGTCGCTGCAAAGGTTCCCAATAAAATGTAACTCAGAGCTGTTTCCGAATTTTCGCCCATTCCAGAAATAAATGTATTCATGATATGCTTAACATCAAGTCCAGCCACAAGCCCTGCAACCATCGCCGACGTAATAATAGCCAACAGAACGTTAACTTTCTTTACACACAAAAAGCAAAGAAGAAAGACTGAAACAAGCGAGGCATTGAAACACAAATCTAAAATTGAGGACATCTCTTTTAATTCCTATCAAAAACAATAAACCGCAGACGACGAAACATCTGCGGCAGTAATATCATAAAAAAACCATAAAGAGTAGGATTATTTGTCTGAAGCTTGTCGTTATGAGATAGTTCACCAAACAGCGAAGCATCTGATATGAACCTCAACAAAAAACGAAGACAAATTCTCTGTGTTACTTAAAGCTGCAAATTGAATTTTCTACGTGATACATTTGGGCAGTATTGGAAAGATCATCAAACAGATATGCCTCCGTTCCCGTGAAAAAGGTTTGAACGTTTAATTCTTTCAGCTCGTCAACTAAAGTTCTGCGGCGCGTTTTGTCCAAATGCATCATCAAATCATCTAACAGCAGTATCGGAACGCCTCGTTTAGATTGCTGATAAATCCGTGTAACAGCCAAAATCAGAGAAATCAGAAAAGCTTTCTGCTCACCAGTAGAGCAATTTTCGGCTTCTAAATTGGTTCGAGGATGTCTCGCCAGCCAAGAACTTTTAAAAACACTAATTTCCGTCGATTGTTTCTCCGAATCCGTAAACCTGGTTGCTTTAAGCCTCTCAGCTATTTCTAAAATCGCGTTTTCTTCGCCGAAATTTCGAACAATATTTTCAATAACGCCTTCGATAGACACATTCGGACGCAAAAATTCCGAACGATACTCGGAAAAAGTATCAGATAAGATCTGAAGAAACTCCAAACGCGTCATAGCCGCTTGCCAACTCGCCTGAGCGATACGTTCCTCTAAAATTTCCAGCCAACGTTCATCTTTTCTGAAAAAAATCACATGCAGTCGCTCTTTTTGCAAATCAGAAATCGTTTTCAAACAAGACTTATAATGCGAACTGTATCCACTAACCAAATGATCAAAAAAATTTCGTCGTTCGCTGCGCGGACCTATAAATAAAGTGTCCATACCAGGAGTAATCCACAGCAGCCAAAGCAGCTTTTCGAATTTATTCAAAGATTGAATTGATGAACCATCGATTCGCGCGACTCTCCTATCGTTATAGAGATATGTCGTTAAAAACGTTTGATATCCGCTTTCCAAAAGACGCAACTCGAGATTCCACGTTCCCGGCTCGGAATGAAAATTGGAAAAATCAGCGACCGACGCTTTGCGAAGTCCGCGATCAGATGAAAAAAGGGAAATTGCCTCTAAGATATTAGTCTTTCCTGCGCCGTTTTGTCCGAAAAACACGACGAACCGCGACGAAAAATCTAACGTCAGCGCACGATAAGAACGAAAATTTCGACAAGCCAATCTTGAAACGGTAGGTGTCACTTGACCGCTAAATTCTCATCGGCATAACGACATATCTCGATTCAGGCTCTTTTTCATCGATTATCAATATCGGCGTCAGAGATTCTTTTATGTAAACTTTTAAGTCCTCGCCCTGCAAAGTTTGCGCGACGTCGATCAAATAACTTGAATTAAATCCAGCGCTCCATCCGTTGCCTGCATAAGACACATCGACTTCGTCTTTTCCGCTGCCCAACTTGCTGTTTACGACATTGCAAGACAATCTGTCTTTCGTAAGCTCTAATTTTATGGATTTAACTTTTTCATCGGACATGATCGAGACTCTATCGACAATGTTCAAAAAGTCGCTTCTCTTTACCGTGAAAAATTCGCCGTCGGTTGGAGGAATTACTCGTTTGTAATCCGGGAACACTCCATCAACAAGTTTAGAGATGAAAACAATTTGTCCTAATTCAAATTGAACCTGATTCGCGCTGAAGGTAATTACGACCTCACCGTCAACGTTATCCAACAGCTTCTTAATTTCTGTAATTGTTTTTTTCGCAATAATCGCACCCTGAATGCTCTCTTTCGCGTCCAACGAAATCGCTGAAACAGACAATCTATGACCATCTGTTGATGCCGCCTTCAGTAAATTGTCTTCTTTGTGAATGTAAATTCCGTTCAGATTGTGACGGCTTTCCTCAGGAGAAATCGAAAATTTTGTTCTGGTAATTAATTTGTTAAATTCCGAGGCCTTTATCGCGAAATGACATGAATTATCTAATTGAGAAATTACCGGAAAATCATCCGCGCGTAATGTCGAAAGCTCAAATTTCGAACGTCCTGAAATAACTTGCAATTTTTCGCCTTTATTCAATAGCGAAAATTCAAAACTCGCATCATCTGATGCTTTTCTCAAGATATCACACAGAGTCCCTGCCGGCACAGCAACGGCTCCGAATGTATCAACTTCCGCACTGACAGTTTCAATCAGAGACTGATCCAAATCCGTCGCCTTCATCGTCAATCCGTTAGCATTAAAATCTAACAAAACGTGAGACAAAATAGGAACAACCGACTTTTTATCCGCGACACTCGCCATTCTCAGCATCGTAGGTAATACATCTTTTTTTGATATCTTGGCCCTCATGTCGTTCTCCTATATGTTTTTCGTTAATGCCAACTGTAAACTTATCTTATTCGGCTTTGCGTCATATGTCCACTTGTGATTACCGGTAATATCACGCCCCGAATCTTTCGAACATATCGAATATTTGCAGGCTATGCGAGCATTCCACTTGTGATTGATTTTGTGTTCGAATCCGAGTCCGACTGTCGGAAAATACGAACCAAAGCTAATCGTCGCATCTTTTTCTCCGGTTTTTCTAACAGCGACCTTTCCCAAAGCTCGATTGAATCCCAACGAGGCGTAAACCATGTTTCCTTGCTCTGGGAATAAGTATCCGAACCGAACATCTCCATTTATCGCGAATTGCGAAGAGAACTTTACGCCTATGTCGCCTTCCATCGCGGACTTTCCTGCGAATCTTTGCGCAATTTCAAATTCCAATCCAGCATAATAATTTTTATAGAAAGCTGAACCGAATCCCGCAATCAAAGCCAAATCATATTGCGTCCCTGATTTAGAAAAATCTTTATACTCGTTCGTATTTAAATTTTTTGCAGAAATCTTATGATGCATAAACGAAATTCCCGCGCCGAGACCGTAATAAGCTCCAGAAATAATTTTTACAGGAGTACCCAACTCCGGCAAATCCACATCCACTGTTTCCGTCGAATTTTCCTCTGCAGTAACAGCAAAACACACTGTTACTAACAATCCGCTAATAATTTTTTTCATCGTGCACCTACAAAAAACCTAGACTAATTATACAACTTCGTTTGTAGTTTGTTAAGTCTCACGGATGTTTTCATATTTCATCACGATTGCTGTTTGTTGACCATTTTGCGATTGATAATAATTCGCTCGTTTGGATATCTGACGAAATCCCACTTCTGTATACAACTTTATCGCAGGAAAATTGTTTTCCGCTACTTCTAAAAAAACAGATTTGTCATTGGATTTTTCGATAACTGCATTCATTAAGCGTCGTCCGATTCCTTGCCTTCGAAATTTTGGCGAGACAGCGAAAGATATAATCTCGACTTCATCAAAAATTTCTCGACACAAAATAAATCCATGTTCATCAATGAATCCAAACGTAAATTTATCTGACACGAAATCTTCCAGAGCTTTCTTTGTCCAAAGTTCGCTACCGATAAAGCAATCTTTTTGTATTTCGAAAATTTTTTCAGCATCGTCTGCAGTAATTAATCGCATTCGAAATAATTTTTCAAAAATTCGTAATAGATATTTTGCAAAATTTTGAGATCTGCGGTTTTACAGCATTCGTTGCTTTGATGCATTGTAGAATCCTGCACGCCAAATTCTATAACATTGCAATATTTAATCATATGACGTCCATCGGAAGTTCCGCCAGCTGCGGAAAATTTCGGAGATATTCCCGCAACGCGTTCGATTGCTCTAGATAATTTATTTTTTAAATTTTCATCATCACAACAATAGGCTTCACCGCTTACTCGAAATTCTATCGAAATTCCAAACTGATTTGCGATAGATGATAAAATTTCCTTAATTTCCTCAGATGAATAATCCGCACTGAAACGTATATTTACATTCGCCGAACTTTCACCCGGGACGACATTTTCAGCATAATTTCCGGTATATAAAAGAGTCGGCTCAAGATTTGTTGGAGGAAAGCGCAAATCGTCGTGCTTCCATTGAAACGCTTTCATCTGAGTAATGCACTGACAAATTTTCAACAAAGAATTATCAAAACTTTTCGGCTGAGCGACGTGACCTTGCTTGCCCTTTGCGATCAGTCGCGCGTTTATACTTCCACGATGCCCTATATAAATTCGGTCGCCAACTTTTTCAAAAGATGACGGTTCGCCGATAAGACAGTCATTCGGAATTTCTCGATTTTGCACCGCCCAATCCAGAACAGATAAAATTCCTTGATAAGTTCCGATTTCTTCATCGCCCGTTATGAAAAACGAAATACTTCCTTCGAAATTTTTTTCAGCAAGAAATTTATCAACGGCAATGCAAAATGCCGAGATGCCGCCTTTCATATCGGTGACACCGCGCCCAACAAGATGATCTCCAACAATTGTTGCGGAAAAAGGTGGAGTATTCCAGCCGTCTCCTGCAGGTACTACATCCGAATGTCCTAAAAATCCCAAATTTTTCCCTTGTCCGCGCGAAATTTTCGCAAACAAATTTCTTACGTGATTTTCGCCTTCAGAAAATTCCAAAATTTTCGTTTGAAATCCTCTTTCCTGCAAAAATGACGCGATATATTCGATAGCTCCGTCATTCGCGGGAGTAACGCTGCAGCAATTTATTAAACCACAACAAAATTGAACAACATCCATAATTAATCTCTCAGCAAATCATTTATCGCAACTTTATCTCGTGTCGCTTGCGTTACTTTTTTCACGATAACTGCACAATTTAAGTTGATATTATTCGTCGAAGTATAACTTCCCGGAACTACAACCGAATACGGTGGAACTTTTCCGTAACTGACTGAACCATCTGCTCTGTCTATAATTTTGGTCGATGCCGTCAGAATCGTTCCGGCCGCAAGAACGGAACCTTCTCCGATTATAACGCCTTCAGTAACAGCGCTGCGCACTCCGATGAAACAATTATCTTCTATAATAACCGGAGTCGCGTGCAGTGGTTCTAACACTCCTCCGATAGTAACTCCATCCGAAATATGGCATCGCGCACCGATTTGCGCGCAACTTCCGACCAGCGCATTTGAATCTATCATTGTATTTTGATCGATATACGCACCGACATTTATAAAACATGGCATCAGAACAACTGACTTTGCAATATATGCAGGCATACGAACCAAACTCCCCGGGACAGACCGAAAGCCATGATTTTCGAAATCCGCAGAACTCCAATTTTGCGTCTTCAACGGAATTTTATCAAAAAAAGGGCTGGGCAATCCTGGAATTAATTCTGACGTCGACAATTTAAAAAATAGCAGGATAGCTTTTTTCAAATATTCGTGAACAATCCATTTCCCATCAATTTTTTCAGCTATGCGCAATTCTCCAGAATCGAGTTTCTTCATTACATCAATAATGAAATCTTTTCCATCGGTCGGATCATTCCAAATTTTTTCGATTTCTTCTTTTAACATCTCATTGTCCCTTTTCATTTAAGAAAATTTATAACGCGCGGACAACTTCCTCCGTCATCTTTTTCGCGTCGCCTAACAGCATCATCGTGTTCGGAGCAAAGAAAAGCTCATTTTCTACTCCTGCATAACCGGTTCCCATTGACCGTTTCAAAAATATCACAGTCCGCGCCTTGTTAACTTCAAGAATTGGCATACCGTAGATGCTGCTCGATGGGTCATCTTTTGCCGCAGGATTTGTAACGTCGTTTGCTCCGACGACATATGCGACATCGCACGCGGCAAAACTGCTATTGATATCATCCAATTCGAAAACATCTTCGTAAGGAACATTCGCTTCTGCTAACAAAACATTCATATGTCCAGGCATGCGTCCTGCTACTGGATGAATTGCATACTTTACGCTTGTACCGTTTTTTTTCAGAAGATCTCCCATTTCTTTCAGAGCATGTTGCGCCTGCGAAGTCGCCATGCCGTATCCCGGAACGATAATCACAGATGACGCATTTTTCAAAAGGAACGCAGCATCCTCCGCAGCTCCGCTTTTGAATGAACGATTTTTATTTTTCGTTTGAGCAGATGCCGAAATATTATTTCCTGATGCAAAAATGACGTCAATCAGCGACCGATTCATTCCCTTGCACATAATGTAACTGAGTATCGCGCCGCTCGCTCCGACAATTGCTCCCGTAATGATTAACAAATCATTCGATAAAGTGAATCCGATACCAGACGCTGCCCATCCTGAGTAGGAATTCAGCATTGAAACAATAACCGGCATATCCGCTCCGCCAACTGGAACGATTAAAGTAAGTCCAAGGAGCAAAGAAAAAAGTATCAATAAAGAAAGACTCACCGAATTCGCCGAGTAACAAAATGCGATAATAAGCAGGGCGTTCACAACAGCGATTCCCATATTAAAGTAAAGCGGAATCGCGTGACCTCTGTAAGATCCGCGCAATTTCAAGAAAGCAATCAAAGATCCTGTGAAAGTAATTGCACCGATAAATGTTCCCAAGGCTATTTCAAGAGCTGTAATTGTATCAATACCTTTTGAATCTGCAGATAAAAACGTTGCACAGTCTATCAATACCGCCGATAATCCCACCAAACTGTGAAAGCATGCTACCATTTCCGGCAATTGCGTCATGGAAATTTTTCTTGCGACATATATACCGATGGCGCCGCCGATAACAATTGCGATAAAGCTGAGAGAAAAATTATTTCCGACAAAGGCCACGCAAACAGCAAAAGCCATTCCAATAATTCCGTATAAATTTCCTCTTATCGACGTCGCCGCAGACGACAAATTTTTCAACGATAAGATAAAGCACACGGCAGACATTAAATTAAGAATTTCTCCCACCTATCTGCTCCTCTATTTTTTAAACATTTTTAACATACGATAAGTTACGACAAATCCGCCGAAAATATTTATCGATAAAAGCACAATTCCCAAAAAACCTAAAACCGTAACATAACTGTTAAGTTGTATTGACACCGCACTGATAGCTCCGATAATTATTACACTGGAAATTGCATTGGTTACTGACATCAGCGGAGCATGTAACGCCGGAGTAACTTTCCAAACGACATAATACCCAACGAAACAGGCCAAGATGAAAACAGTCATACTGTGCAAGTTCACGCTGGATAACCCAGCAAAAAAATCGCACATTTTTGGAAACATATCTTGCATCACAACCTCGCTTTTTCAGAACTAACGTTCCATTGACAAAAAACGCCCAGCATCAACCGCGGCTTTGCAGCCTTGTCCTGCCGACGTTATGGCTTGACGATACGTTGGATCGCAACAATCGCCCGCCGCGAAAACACCTTCGACAGAAGTTTTTGTTCCGTCGACAATAATATATCCGTACTCATCTGTTTTAACATAACCTTTGAAAACTTCAGTTGCCGGGGCGTGACCGATTGCGACAAATAATCCGCTAACTGCGATTTCCTTGGATTCACCGTTCACACTTAACTTCAAGCTAGTAATGCACTGATCATTACCAATAATCTCATCGACTTTAGTATTCCACAAAACTTCAATTTTTTCATTTTTAAACAGGCGATCTTGCAAAATTTTCTCTGCCCTTAAAGAATCTCTGCGATGAATGAGATAAACTTTACTTGCAAAATTCGTTAAATAAAGAGCATCCTCTGCCGCGGTGTTTCCTCCTCCGACGACTGCAACCGTTTTATGTCTAAAAAAGAATCCATCGCAAGTCGCGCAAGATGAAATTCCTCTGTTTTTGTACTTACTTTCGCTTTCCAGACCGAGCCATTTTGCATTCGCTCCCGTTGCGATAATTACGCTTCTGGCGAAATACATTCTTGAAGATTCTCCAAAACAGACAAAAGGATGTTGTGAAAAATCCACCTTAGATATCACATCATTTACTATATTTACACCGAGTCTTTCTGTTTGTTGTTTCATTTGGTTCATCAGTTGTATCCCTGAAATAGGTTCTGCAAACCCAGGATAATTTTCTATCGCCGAAGTCGTTATTAATTGTCCGCCCTCGTAGCTTCCGGTAATTTGGGTAACCGAAAATCCCGCTCTCGCTCCATAAATCGCCGAAGCGTACCCAGCCGGCCCGCTACCGATAACCAAAATGTCAATCATATTGCATCCCTTCCAACTGACACCGTAAGTATACAAATCAAGAAAGAAAAAAACAATATCGGCTCAAAACAGTCGAAAAAAGTATAATTTAGGGCCGGGCTATAGACCATCAAAGAAAGACACCTATCAAAATAAAATTGTTACCAATAACATCCGCCTTCTACTTTTTCATATCCTTTTGGTCTCTCTGATTCTAAAGGATACACCCAATGCTCATTAGCGATTCCTTCTAAAGATTTAGCCCACCATGGAGATAAATTTCCCTCACGAACAATTTTCGCTGAAGGCGCAAATTGCTCTAACATCTCTGCTTCTTTCGGCCAAAACCAGACTCCCCAAATATCAGCATTTTTAGTTACATTAATTAGCTCAGACGAAAATCTTGTAAGATGCTGGTTATCTGCAGGAAAAAATCCTGCGTTGTAGCTCATGTCATGCTTCGTACCTTCAAGAAAATTTACAAATGGCGACGAAATATGATTTGCGAAATGGCTAACCGTATCCAGTTCAACCGAACCGTATCGGCATATCATCAGCGGGCGATTTTCTTGCAACATTTCATATATTAATTTGTTTCCTTCCTCTGCGCCATAGATATATCTTGTACCATAATGTGACTTTCTTCGAAGTGCTCTTCTATTTTTTCCTCGAATCTTATCAATAATTCTCTGCCCTAAATCCCATCGCATTATAAAACCCCTCATCACTTTCTATCATTGATTTAATATCGATAATAAGCTACTTTTTACATCGATAAAATAGGAAATAATTGGTGAAGATATTTATTGCCGGTCATAGAGGTTTAGTCGGATCTGCCATTTTGCGACAATTGAACGCAAAAGGCTATGATGACATAGTAACCCGATCTCATAATGAATTAGATTTAGCTAATCAATCTCAAGTGAATGATTTTTTTGAAAAAGAAAAACCAGAATATGTATTTTTGGCGGCAGCTCGTGTTGGAGGAATTCTTGCTAACATGACGTATCCTGCAGACCTCATTTACAGCAATTTAACAATTGGTACAAATGTTATACATGCTTCTTACAAACACGGTGTGAGAAAACTCATTAATCTTGGATCAAGCTGTATTTATCCTAGACTGGCTCCGCAGCCGATGAAAGAAGATTATCTTTTAACTGGTTCTTTGGAGCCGACAAACGAAGCTTACGCTGTTGCCAAAATCGCCATTATAAAGTTGTGCAGATACTATAATCAGCAATACGGAACGAATTTCATTTCGCTAATGCCAACAAATCAATATGGTCCAAATGATAACTTTAATATGGAAACAGCTCATTTGCTACCAATGATTTTAAGACGTTTTCATCTCGCAAAGCTTTTGAGTCTCGGGGATTTTGACGCAATTCGTCTTGACCTTACGAAACATCCTTTTGGATACCCTTTGCCAAAAAATTTAAACGACAATAAAGCCATAGAAACAGCCCTAAACAACATCGGAGCTTATCGCGACAAAGTTATCGTTTGGGGAGATGGATCCGTGTATCGAGAACTTATGCATTCTGATGATTTAGCAGATGCATGTATATATATCATGGAAAAATATAACGCGAGTG
Source organism: Alphaproteobacteria bacterium (assembly GCA_017416635.1). Lineage (GTDB taxonomy): Bacteria > Pseudomonadota > Alphaproteobacteria > UBA3830 > UBA3830 > UBA3830. The sequence continues at coordinate 10,855 of JAFQBQ010000202.1, forward strand.
ACGTCGGCGAATTGGTAAATATTACAAGCGGAGAAGATATCCAACTTAAAAAATTATATCCGATGGTAAAGGATGTTGTGGGGTTCACCGGACATATAGAATATATCAATCCCGATCTTAACGGAATGCCTCGCAAATTGATGGATGCAACTAAAATACAAAAATTAGGTTGGAGGCCGAAAATTTCTCTAACAAACGGAATAAAAATGTTTTACGAAAGTTATCTTAATGAATAAAGAGAAAGAGCTTCCAAAAGTTACCGTAGTAACAGTTGTTTACAACTTAATTAAAAATGAACGCGAGCAATATTTTAGACAATGTTTGCAATCCGTGCATGACCAATCTTATCCAAATGTCGAACACATCGTTATGGACGGCGCTTCCGATGACGGAACAATAGACTTACTTGAAGAATATCACAAAAAAGGTTGGATCCAATATTACAGTGAACCTGACAAAGGCATTTACGATGCAATGAATAAAGGAGTTAAAAAATCATCTGGAAAATATATTATTTTTCTTAACTCTGATGATTTTTTACATAACGAAACAGCGATCGATGTTAGCATAAAAAAACTAGAAAAAGACCAATCCGATTTTTCGTGCGGGATTGCCAGAATTATTAACAACGAAGTCCCTGTCGCTTTGAGATATCCTTCAATTGAATTTTTTATGTTTTTTACTCCCTGTTGCCATCAAACCGTTCTTATGAAGCGCGATGTCTTCATCAAAGAACATGGATTTAATTATGAGAAATATAGAATTTTAGCTGATTATGATCTCATCGTCCGAGCAATTCTGAAAGGATATCGATTGTCAATTGTTAACGAAGTATTAGTTTCATTTAGATTGGGAGGATTTTCAAGCAAAATTCATGAAGAAACTGAAATTTTGCAGAAAGAATATTTTTCAAAATTAGTCGAAGACAGACCAAGCGCGAACGAATATATAATTAACATTAATGAATTGAAAAAAGTATCTTCAATGGTTTGCGATACTGTAAAAAAATCACTTTCTAAATTGAATTACAAAAAAATAGGACAAGATCGCGCAAAAGTAACGATAAAAAAGTATTGGTATCCTCTCGTAAAAATTTATAAAATATTTGGGATTCCTCTCTTCTCCTCAGAAAGATTAGAAATCTCTATTTATTCTAAGCGAAAAACCTATCGTTTATTTTCTTTGAAATTATTCGAGAAAAAAACGACTCCGACTGAAGATCAATACAGAATATTTTATATACCAGTACTGACTGTAAAGCATCTCAGATAATTTGAATAAAAAAGATTAAAGCACCGTCACACTCTTTAAGATGACGATTTTTGGAGTATCTCAGAAAACGGACATTCTTCTTTCGAAGTTATTGTCATCTCAATGACATCGAGTTTATCTGTTTCGAGATTATAAACGCACTTGCTCACGTTCCAATAGCCCTGAGCTGCTTGAAAAGGATATTCTCCCTTTATTCCTTTGAATTTCGCAACAGCATCTGTCGACAAACTGCAATAAAAATAAATACTGTTTTTCCCGTCGAAAATTGGAGTAGATACAATGCCGTCCATGGCTCTATCTCCCAAAAACAAATACTTTTTTATACTGAAATTTCCGTTCTTCACAGTACAAAGCAAAATATCGGTAAAACGACCTGTAAAATTTCCGAACTTATATCGGAAAATCAAATCCTGTCCACGCCACTTTCCCAAATATTTACATTTTATATGAGTTTCGGAAAATTTCTCTTTTTTATCCTGTCGTGAGCATTCCCAAGCATCTTCTATGAAATCGTAATAAAATTCTAAATCATTTTCTTTCTTTATTTCTTCAATTGCACTTTGAATATTTATCGATTCATTCTCTGAAAATTCAATTTCTCCTGCGCCAATGCAGCAAATGTCTTTCAAATTTTCGTTTGAGAAATAAATAGGAAACGAATTTGGTGAGTTTTGTATTTCAGTACATCCTAAAAGCAAAAATAACGAAGAACAAACAGAAATTTTTATTTTTTTCATAAAGAAATTCTTTTTTCCAGCACGGGTAATAGTCCAAAAAGATAATATTTTTTTATGGTTTCCCACTCGTAAATTCGCAAAACTGGAATTCCGAGAAATTTATACGTAATCTTTTTCTTTATGTAGAACGACTCGTCACAAATTATATGATGTTCGCGAGAAAATTTGATAAAATCCGCGCGCGCCGCCAGAATATCAATCTGATTTTTATCTTTCATGTCGCGCGTCGTCGATTTGTTGTTCACCCAATAGTTATAATAAGTTCCCGGTACGACTACGGCATTTTTTGAATAATAAAAGAAGCGAACAATGAAATATATGTCTTCAAACAAAACACCTTCAACAAAATTCAGATGCTGCCGCTCGAGTTCATCGCGCCGATAAATTTTGTTCCAAATATAGCAACGGCGAGGAATTTCCAACACTTTGTATTTCTCCGCGCACGTACTTAAAACTTTTTCTTCAGTATAATTCAACTTCAGCGGGGTTCGTCCTGATTTATGCGGACGCTTAATGCTGCAGCAAGCTGAATCTGCCTGGTATTTCTCTGCCGCGTTATAGAGCATTTCAAAAAAATTCGGATCGATCCAATCGTCGCTATCGACAAATCCGACATATTTTCCATGAGCACTCTTTAAACCTTTGTTGCGAGCGGCCGCCTGTCCTTTATTTTCTTGATCTATAATCAGAATTCGCGAATCTTTCGCCGCGTAATTTTTTAATATCTCAAGACTGTTGTCCGTCGAACCATCGTTGATACAAATAATTTCCAAATCTTTGAAAGACTGATTAATAATGCTGTCCAAGCAGCGCGCTAGATACTGTTCTACATTATAAATAGGAACAATTACTGATATCGATACTTCCATGACCATTCATTGACTGGTGCCGCCGGTGAGAATCGGACTCACGACCCCATCCTTACCAAGGATGTGCTCTACCACTGAGCCACGGCGGCAATACGTAACGGAATCTATCACAACATTGAACAAAACAAAAGAGAAATTTACGTTATCACAGAAAGTGAAACTTGACTTCGCCTTCTTTCGTGGTCAACCAAGCGAATTGACTTTTGTACACGCTTAATATAATGTGACGGCGCCTATTGATGCTGATAAGAGAGGTCAATTATGAATAAAGAGTGGGGCGTTAAGAGGGTTTGTCTCGGTTGTGGCGCTCGTTTTTACGATTTTAACAAAGATCCTATGATTTGCCCGGCGTGCGGTGAAGTTTTCGATCCGAATTATCTGCAAAAAAGAAAAGAAAAAGCAGTAGCAGATAAGGAAATTGGCGAAGCTCTCCCTGATGAAGATTTAATCGAAACAGACGACGGCGAGTCTGATGAAAATGAAGAAGTCGACTTGGATGAGTCCGCGAATTAATTTTTTCGTCGGTTGTTTTTTCACGATATTTGGAACAGTATTTTCGGAAAATGCTGATAAGGCTGTTTTGATGCCGTTTGATGATGCGGAAGAGGAATCCATTTGGAAATCCGTTCCTGACGAAGTCGATAAAGTTAACGTTCAGATATTGGACAAGTCCTGCGGTAAGGTTTTTCACGAAGTTCTCAGATTGAATGAGCCTTTTTCGTTTAGAACGATTAAGCTTACTTTGAAAAAGGCGTTTTCTGATCAAAAAGATCGTCGCGAAGTATACGCGTATATAGAAATTCAGGAGAAAGGAAAAGTTATTTTTTTGAAATGGCTTTTCGCCTCGTCTCCATCTAAAAATATTTTTGAACATCAGTTGTATGATGTAAGAGTTGAATTTCCGGAAAGTGCATGCAAATAGAAAAATTGTTGAGCAAACAGATTCCGGTCTTTCTTGCTCCGATGGCTGGAGTGACCGACGCTCCGTTCAGAAGTTTAGTAAAGCGTTTCGGCGTGACTGCCGTAGTTTCGGAAATGGTCTCCAGCGAAGCTCTTGTAAGAAGCAATCAAAAAACGCAAAAGCGATTAGTCAACGGCAGTGATGGACTGAATTTTATTCAAATCGTCGGAGCAGATCCGAGCAAAATGGCCGAATCCGCAAGAATTAATGAAGCTAGCGGCGCGGATGTTATCGATATCAACATGGGATGTCCCGTAAAAAAAATTATTAATAGCGAAGCTGGTTCAGCTTTAATGAGAGATGAAGCTGTCGCGATAAAAATTGTCGAATCGGTTGTGAAGGCGGTATCCATCCCCGTTACCGTAAAAATGAGGCTCGGATGGGATAGCGAGCATAAAAATTGCATAAAACTAGCCAAAGCTTTTGAGGATGTCGGCGCGAGGATGGTTACAATTCATTGCCGAACTAGAAATCAAATGTATTCAGGAGCAGCAAATTGGAATGAAATTTTCACGCTGCGAGATGAAATTAAAATTCCGTATCTTTGCAACGGCGATATTAAAACATGTTCGGATGCAAAAACAGCATTAGAGCAATCTCGCGCCAACGGAATTATGATAGGGCGGGCAGCGTTAGGGCGTCCTTGGATTTTGAATCAAGTTTTATGCTTTCTAAATAATCTTTCGATCTCAGAAACACCGTCTATTGAAGAACAGCTTGATATTGTCATGGAGCATTTTCACGATACGTTAGATTTTTACGGAAAAGAATTTGGATACAGAATATTTCGCAAGCATTTTTGCTGGTATAGCGCGGGAATGAAAGGTGCCGCTCACTTCCGCGAAACAATTAATAAAATGGATGATATAAACGCTATCGAAACTTTCGTAAAAAATTTTTATGCAAAGAACTTATAGCTTTATTGCGTTTATTTTAAACAGATTGATTATTATTTGGTTACTTTTTTTTAAGTTTTAGTTGAAACAATACCTTCTGTGTAGGAAACGTGCTATGGGCTGGTTTTGTAAAGACTTAAAGAATAAAAAATGTTTAAACGTTCGCTTTTTTAATGTTTCAAAGATTGCGAGAAATTTAATCAATAAATGTAAAAACAAGTTTCTGAAATTTAATGTCATGTTAGCTATCGCTACGATAATTATTACTCTTTTTATCGCTGGAAAAATTGCGTGCAACATCTTACCATTTAATGAAAGCGCAAGAAAAGGGTGGTCCTACTTTTTTGTCTTAAAAAGTAGTTTATTATATCAGGAAACTTTCGATAAAATAGCTCTCAAATTAATGATTCACGACGCGAAAGTAAAAGGAAATCCACTAAAATTAATCAGATTGGGTAAAAATAATGATTGCGGATATGTCGTTCCTATTGAGGCTTTAGAGGCATCTGACGCGTTGCTAGGATATGGTATCGACAACGATATTTCATTTGAAAGAGAGTTCTGTCAGCGTTTTGACAAGCCTTCCTTTGGATTTGATTGCGGTATACCAGGTATTGAAACTGGAGATAACAGATGTCATTTTTTCAGCGAATGTATCGGAACTAGCGATTATATATATAGCTGGCAGACGTCATCAGGACATGTTTCTTCTTTTTCTGATCAACTGCAACGATTGAAGTTAACTGACAAAAAGGTTTTCATAAAAATGGATATTGAAGGTGCTGAATTTGAAGTATTAAACGGCATTTTAGATTATTCTAATAACATAACAGGAATTGTGTTGGAGCTTCATATTTCTTTAAAAAATGCTGAAAAGGCATTAGATATTTTATCCTCTTTAGAGCGTAACTTCGTTTTAATTCATCTTCATGGAAACAATGTTTCGCTAGAATACTTTAAAACAAAGTATGCCAAAAATCATATCCCATTCGCGCTAGAATTAACTTATGTAAATAAAAATCTCTTAAGTTCTTACGAAATTTCAGATAACCAGAAACACCCTAAGCCGATAGACCAGCCTGCATGGCCTTATTTTTCAGATTGCGAATTTGAGATTACTCCAAATGCATTATAATTAGCTAAGCAGCTTCCTAAAATTATAAAGGAAACGAGCAAATTTAGTTATTAAGCGGATCTGCTTCATCTCTAACATACAAATATATTCGTTTTACATCATATTCAGTAACTAATTCGTAATCAGTTATAAATTTTAAGTTCTTCATAAAAAATGGAGCTTCTTTAAGGTCAAGCAGCCTTGCTTCTTCCGTTTCCGAATCCAAATCTGCGGAACGTTGCAATTTGATGCTATTCACTATAATCGCATATCTAAAATTTGGAATAATATTCTTTATTGCATAAAAAATCTTATCCTTATGCCAATGTTGCAAGACATCCTTTATGATAAGTAAATCGCCATTGTAAGATGATAATTCTTCAACGCTATCAACCGCTTTGAAATGCACATTGTTTTTTGAATATTTTGCTTGATTATTTGTAATAACTTCATCGACAATGTCCAATCCTAAATATTGGATATGATCAAGTATCCGAATATTTTTCATTAATTCCCAGTCGCCGCAACCTATATCAACAATTGTTGATATTTTTTGCTTGTCGATAAAATTTTGAAGGTAAGTTAAAAAAGGTCCAGCATTTTCAATTTTAGAGCCTGGCCCAGAACCTCCTATCCAGGCGTTTCTCTTATAAACATCTGTAAAAATCTGCTTGTCTGTTTTTTTTAATTTAAAAACGGACAATAAAGCAATCATTACAACAACCATAACGGCAACAGACAGATTAACATTTTTCTTCATATTTTTCATTTAAGGCCTTCTCCTCGAAATTGTATGTTGTCATGCTATACTCGGCTTTAATAAAAATCTAGATAATTTTATGGAACTTGATTAAGCGAATCTGATTAATCTGCAAAATACAGCGCTCTTTCCCTTATGAGTAGATCAGGTTCTGAACCTCTTTCGGCTTAAACAATTATTAAGGTTTTTACTTGATTTTTTGTCTTAAACAATGTAGAAGACTTTCTATAATGGCGAGTGTAGCTCAATTGGCTAGAGCGCCAGATTGTGGCTCTGGAGGTCGCAGGTTCAATTCCTGTCACTCGCCCCATGTTTTGATTGTGGGGAAGTCTGTGGGTAGATTTGAGTATGATAAGTTAGTTCAAAAGGCTTTATTATCCGTTGTTAAAGAGGTGTTGTCCAGCGTTGCAGCGCATGGTCTTGATGGAAATCACCACTTTTACATTCGTTTCAGAACAGATCACCCGAGGACGCGTGTACCGAAATTTTTAAAAGATCAACATCCTGAAGAGGTGATGATCGTTTTGCAGCACCAATTCTGGAATTTGGAAGTGCAGGCATCAGGAATATCCGTTGAGCTAAGTTTTACCGGAATTCGCGAGACGTTATTTATTCCGTTTGATGCGTTGACAGCGTTTGTTGATCCTTCAGTTAAGTTTGCA
>JAFQBQ010000203.1 GCA_017416635.1 Alphaproteobacteria bacterium
AATGGTATTATCGGATTAAGTAAGCCAATCGATTTTGCGTTGGGTGACTCATCTTGTCGTGCTAATTATCTGAACGAAAAAAATATCGCTACGATTATCAATCAAAATGGCTATAAACTCTGGGGGAATCGATCAACTGCGACTGAAGGCGCGTACAAATTCTTATGTGTGAGACGAACAGCCGATATTATTGCTGATTCAATTCTTCAATCACATCTTTGGGCGGTTGATCGAAATATCGTGAAAAATTACCTGACTGATGTAACAGAAAACGTGAATGCTTTCTTAGCCAATCTCAAATCCCAAGGTGCGATTCTTGCAGGGAAATGTGTGCCAAACAAAGAACTCAATACTGCAGCAAACATTATTGAGGGAAAGGTGTTTTTCGATTTCGAATTTACTCCGGCGTATCCGGCGGAACAGCTAACGTTTAGAGCATATCTTAACAATGACAATATCGAAACGATCTTAATGGAAAACTTAGCTAATCAGTAAAAGAGAGAAAAATGCTACCAAAAATATTGAAGAACTTTAATTTGTTCGTGGACGGTCGAGGTTATGCGGGACGAATCGATGAAATTACGCTTCCGAAACTCACCGTAAAAACTGAAGAATTCCAAGGCGCAGGAATGTCCGCTCCAGTCGAAATCGATATGGGAATGGAAAAGCTCGAAATGGACATGACTTTTTCGGAATATGATCCCGAATTGTTTAAATTGTTTGGCTTAACCAATGGCTCGGAAGTCGCGTTTACAATTCGCGGAGCTCTGGAAGGAAACGGAACGACAACGCCTGTTGTTATTAATGCCAGAGGATATTTCAAAGAACTCGATTTTGATTCGTGGAAGCCAGCTGAAAAAGCCACGCTTAAATGTTCCGTTGCGTGTAATTATTACAAGCTCGCGATTGACGGCGTGGAGTTAATCGAAGTTGATCCGATCAATATGATTCGCAACGTCAATGGCAGCGATCAGTTATCAAAATTACGTGAAGCATTGCAGGTGTGACACCTGCACTCAATTATTTGCGGTGTTCCGATTTCACGTATTTGAACGCAAGTTGCTCCGTTGTCGCAACACCCAAATGTTTTTTAGTTTTGTAAGTAGGAGAAAAGAAAATGCAGAAAATAAAATTATCGAATCCAGTGAAAATTGATGGTGTTGAAGTACACGAAATTTCGTTAAGAACGCCAAAAGTCCGAGACTTAATTGCAGCTGGGAAGAAAAATGTAGATGAAGCAGAAAAAGAAGTAAATTTAATTGCAAATCTTGGAGAAATTTCTCCAGAAACCGTGCAAGAACTCGACTTGCGAGATTACATCAAGATTCAAGAGTGGCTTAGAGATTTTTTATCAGCTTCAACGCAGAAGAATTGAGACAGGCGGTTTTGGTTTGCGCCTTCTATTCAAAAGGAGGCGTGACAGAATGGCTTGATATGGATAGCGATGAGTTTGTGTTATGGCTGAAAGAAGTCAAAGAACTGAATAAGAGGAAATGATGGCGGAGAACAAACATCAGCTGTGGATAACCATTGGGGCGGCATTGGATACTGGCTTCAATTCGGCGATTTCTCGTGGCACATCGAGCCTTCAACGAGTGGGGAAAGTCATTCAAAGCATCGAAAAAGATTCTACTTTAAGTTCACGATCTCTTGATACACTTAAAAATCGCTATAGTTCATTGATGGAAAGCATGCACAGGCAGGAGTCGATTTTGCAAAAGCGGGCATTCTATCAATCACAAATTATGGGCATTGTAGCGATGGGAGCAGCTTTTGCAGTTCCTGTGCAAGCGGCGATGCAATTCGAAAAATCGTTGGCTGGAATAAAATCTGTTGTTAATTTTAAAAATAGAGATGGATTACAAAAACTAGGAGAAGATCTTACACAATTATCCCGCTCGATTCCTATTACAGCGAATGAATTGGCATCTATAGCAGCAATCGGGGGCAGATTCGGAGTTAGTGAAAATGAACTCAAAAATTTTTCTGAAGAAGTAGCAAAAACAGCAATTGCTTGGGGAGCTAATGTAACTGAAACGACAGAGCGTGTCGGTAACTTAATGAAAGTTTTTAATATAAAAAACTCTGAGCTTCCGAAATATTTTGATGCGATAAACGAACTTGGCAATAAAACTGGTGCAACAGCTAATAATATATTGACGGCAATTAACAGGTCATCGGATGGATTAGCTAATTTCAAACTTTCGATTCCTCAGGCAGCGGCTCTTACGAGTACGATAATGTCGTTTGGCGAAGGTGCAGAGCAAGCGGGTTCTGCTGTCGGAAATATGCTTCAAAAACTATCTATTGCGCCGAAATTAGGAGCAGACGCGCAGAAGGCTTTGCACTCTATAGGATTACCGAGTTTAAATTTACCTAAAATAATATCGAAAGATCCGGAGCAGGTTTTAGATCGTTTATTGAAAGGACTTTCAAAACTGGATCCTGAAAATCGCAGCACCGCTATGTATTCGATTTTTGGCAGAGGAGCAAGTAAGACTGTCGGGAAATTAGTAGATAATCTCGATCTTTATAGAAAGAATTTGAAGATAGTGTCTAATTCAATGCAGTATAAGGGATCGAGAAATAACGATTATAACATCGTTTTAGAAACGTTGGATTCCAGATTGAAACTACTGAAAAATACGATATCAGCGTTCGGACGAGAAATAGGATTTTCACTGGCTCCATCAATTACAAAATTAGTGACGGTGATAACAAATTTTCTAAACCCAATTTTAAACTGGATGCAGAAAAACAAAAAATTAACGTCAATGATAACTTCTTTTATCGGAAAGATGTTTGTTTTCAAAATAGCTTTTTTTGCTCTTGGATACGCTTCGACATTTTTATTTGGCGGCCTCAATCGATTGATCATGGCGTTTAAAGGATTGCGTTTAGGTATTTCATTGCTGGGAGCAGCTTTCCGCATAGCTTTGGTCAGTTGGTTTGGGAAATTGGCAATGATTGGTGGAACAGCATCAGCGGGATTAGAAAAAGTTGCGGATGATGAAGTCAGATTTAGTTTTGATGCTCTCTCAGATCGTATCGAAAATATGTTCAAAATTATGAAGAAAAATCTAATCCCAACTATTGCAATATTAAAAAAGCAATTTTCATCTATCGCGAAAGTACTGGATAAACATTTATCTCCGGAACTAAGAGAATTGCTGCAACAATGGGGAATTTTCATAAAAAATGTTGGGAAAACTCTTTCGTTAATTGCGGTAACAGCTGGCAGAAAATTATTCCCTATTTTAAAACAAGGCTTTTCATTATTCGGAGAAGTCGCAGGATCTACAACTAAAAAAGTAGGCGGAGCTTTCGCAGAATTTAATACAGGAGCAGCGCAAGCAACGGGAACAGTTAAAACCAAATTACTTCCAGGTTTAACAAATTTGAAGGATGTTGCGGGTAGTTCTGAGTTTGTAGATTTAGCATCTTCTGTTGGAATTCTCGGAGTCGCGTTTTATGGATTATCAAAAATCACAACATTCGTTGCTTTAAAAGCGATTACAGGATTTGGAACAATTTTAGGCGGGATATTCTCTGGTGTGGGAATATTTGGTAAGTCTATCTGGTTTTTGCTAACAACGATATTACCGTTGCTTTTTCAAGGGCTTGGCTTGATGAGTATGACGTTTTGGTTTTTCGCAACAAATGTTATTCCGACGATGATACGTGGAGCCATAACATTGGGCAGTGGCTTAAAATATATCATTTCAGTTTGGCTGCCGGTAATACATCGGATGCTAAGTCAATTTGCTGTTGGAGTATTGGGAATATTTCGGCAGTTTCCATTGATAGGAATAATATTAAGAAGCGCTTTGATGGTCAGTGGCGTGTTTCTTTTAGGCGGGTTGGCTTATGCAATTATCACCAATTGGGAAGGTGTAAAGAAATTCTTTTTAAATTTTTGGAGCGCAATCAAAGCAAAATTTGAAGGAAGTACGCACAAAATAGGAAAGTTCTTCGGAAACATAAAGAAAATGATCGTAGTAGCACTGAAATTTACATATACGTTAGGGCGAGTACTGTGGGCAGTCGGTGAAAATATTGTAGCGATAATTGAAAAGTTTGTATACGGAGAAGATGTTGTAATTCCAGCATGGAAATCGATCAAGAAGTTCTTCTTGAGATTGTGGAAAGACGTTATGCCGGACTTCGATGCTTTTTTGAAAAAAATGGAAGAACTCGGAATAACCAACCAAATTATAGAAGCATGGGAGGCATTGAAAAAATATCTAACGAACTTTTTCGACGTATTGAAGCCAATGTGGGATAATTTGATTGCTCCGATCAAAAATCTGTTCGCAGGAGACAGCTCAATTACGACAAAAATGAAATCGATAATCGAGACACCTAAAAATGATAACTCATTGTCGAAAAATATAGCAGAAATAAGAAAAAATAATCAAAGTGTCAGCAGAACTCAAAATAATAATTTTACGATAAATA
>JAFQBQ010000204.1 GCA_017416635.1 Alphaproteobacteria bacterium
GTTGTTATTTAAAACGCCGATATAATCACTGCTTGCTAAAATTCCCGCTGTGTTTATCAACGCGAAACTGTTCAGCACTCTTGAGGTCGCGCCATCTTTGATATTTTCCAATTGCACCGCGCTTTTTATTCTGCCCAACGATTCATGGAATACATTACGAATCATGCTTTCATCGATTTTTACGATTCCTTCTATAAAAAACTCCGCTGCAGTTCCGTAATATTTCGACGTTTGTTCTGTAAGAATTGTCGAAAATTCATTGCCGTTATCACAGCCTCGCAAGTCTTCAAATATTCCGATGCCTTTAGCCGACTGTGCTTCGATATCAATACACCGAACTAAAACACCGCCATGAACTCGTTCGCCTGCAGCCTCGATTTTCTCGCTGATTCCGATCTCGCTTGAGCTAAGACACAATAATCTCCACGATTTTGTTTTTCTCAATGCCGCGTCTACTGTCATTCTCGATTTCCCTTTTTCGTTCCCGATCATGTAAACGGTCTGTTGAATATCCTTATCGTTTGCCTGCCCAATTTCATCGAGTATCAATGAGCTGTCGTTGTGCTTTTCCGCAACTCCTCCCTGTGCGTTCCCCGTTGCTCGCCATTGCTTGATGTACTTTTTCGGATTACCCCAAACGGACGCAGACACTTTTAAAGCTGTGGTTTTTCCGATTGAAGATCTACCGACCAAATGAAATATTGTTGTGTTTATCTCTGGAAAATATCGCAACAAAATCGGAGCTAAAGCAGCGCACAAAGAAAAGGTAAGTAGGCTGTTGTTTTGGCATAAATCAGCGACCTGTTCTCGCCATTCTTCAAAACTTCCCGAAATTGAATATCCGACATCGTGCAACTCCTGCATAATGAAGTTATTTTTTGAATCACTGATAGAAAACGAAGGGCATAAATAGCTCGTTTCATCTATCCAGCCCGTTTGATTAACCTCAATGTATCGTTTAATTGAATTTCTATCGTTATACAATTTCATCAAGTACTTTTTGAACTTTGCGCTCTGAATATCAGGACAAAAGCCTTTGTGAACCAGCTCTTTTATTAAGTCCCCAACGTTTGATAACTTTTCATTATCAACATCCATCAGGCACTCGTCGCCGTTCATATCGTTAAATTCCAAGCGGGTTTTCCAGCTTCTTTCGTCAAAAGTTGTTACGAACCCAACGATTTTTATGTATTCGGAAATTTTGATTCCATCACAAAAAATGCCGTCTTCTGTTACTGTAAACTGCGATTCATCTTCACTTTTAGTCATGAAGCACCTCCTTAAAGCAAGCACTCACGGCATCTGAGCCACAAGCCGCATGCAAATCATTAAAATCATTACATTCATGCGTTGGATAGACTATTTCAATTGTATTTACAGCTTGTTTGGCATCTTCCGCTGCTTTCCTTCCTGCTTCGTCGTTGTCTGCTGCAATGACTATTTTTGAGTTTGGAAATCGCTTGGCAATCTTTTCAACGACACACCTCAAATTACAGACAGACATTGCCGCTATAACGTAGCAATCAACGGATTCGGCAATACTTCGAGCTGTCGCATATCCCTCGCATATTACAATGGTTTCCTTTGAAACTCCGTAATCGGACGCAACATGAAACAATCCTTTAAAAGACTGAGGAAAGAACTTTTCTCCATTTTCCGCTATAAACTGGAGACCTTTAACATTTAAATCGTCTTCAGCCGTTGGGCAAGAATCGGTTAACGGAACAACAAGCTGAGCGTTTTCCTTATAAAGATTGACTCTTGCATTGCCAATTGATATTTTCCTTGGTTCAAGGGTAGATTAGAGAGGATTTTTTCTTAAAAGAGACAACAACAATTTGTAAATATTTTCATGACGATGGTTAAAACGCCATTCTGTTTCCTTCAAGTGTAGTTCGCAAAAACATCCTCACTATGAGTGACTCTGTAATGCTTTTTGTAGCCAGCGTTCACAAGTCCATCGTAAGCCTTCCACTCATCACTGTAAATTGTCGAATCGCTTGGTGCAAGCTTTTTTATTATCGGAACGAGTTCAGCCGCTGAGCAATTGTTCACTATCTGCGTGTAAACCTTGTCTCCGCGTTTCTTCATGCCAAAAACCTTCATCTTGCCTCCGTCTCCTCGACCTCGTTTACCTCGAACTCTTTTAGCTCCAAAATACGATTCGTCTACATCTATTTCTCCTGAACTAAAGTAGGATTCTTTCTTTGCAAGATCGACTATCTTTGCTCTTAATAGTTGAAATATCCTGTTAACCGTCTTCCTTTCGAGCTTCATTAATTCCGACGCCTGAGTCGCTGTCAAATCATTACAAAACAATTTCAATAACTGTCTAAATTTAACTTCGGAAATATGCGTATGTTTTATATATCTGTTTTTCATCTGTGTATCTTAGCTTCCTTCAACTTTTATAGCAAGCTAATCTACCCAAGAACCAAAATAAAAATCGACCAATATTTCGAATTTTCTCAAAACCTGCATTCGGTGTAGTTGTCCTTTGAAGACGACTAAAATTTAATTTTCAATTTTGAACGACTTCGTAAGTTTTCAGGAATTTTCCGTAACGGATTGCCCCTGAGATCAAGTTCTTCTAATTTTGTGAGGCGAGATAACGATTCAGGCAATTCCGTTAATTGGTTATAGGATAAGTTCAACTTTTTCAGATTCGAAAGATTTCCAATTGATTCTGGAATCTCCTTCAACGAGTTATAAGGTAAACCCCGTCTTTTGGAGTCAGCAAGATTCCCGAGATCGAGCTCTTCTAATTTTGTAAGTTGATATACCGATTCAGGTAATTCAGTTAACCAATTATTCGACAGTTTCAAACTTTTCAGATTTGAAAGATTTCCAATTGATTCTGGAATCTCCGTCAGCAAGTTATGAGATAAACCCAACTTTTTCAAATTAACAAGATTCCCAATCGAATCCGGCAACTTAAAAAGCTTGCAATCAGAAATATTTAACGCTGTTAATTTCGATAATCTTCCAATTGACTTCGGCAAGGACTCAAGCTTACAGTCTGAAATGTTCAAAACGCTTAAGCTCGCAAGATTTCCGAAAGAATAAGGCAAAGATTTCAATTTACAATCAGAAATATTCAAAACTTCCAATCTTTCTAAATCACCAAACGACTCCGGCAGTGTCTTAATTTTACAATCAGAAATGTTTAAAACTTCCAACTTTTTTAAATTGCCGAACGATTCGGGAAGTTCTTTAAAATCTGTATCCGATATGTTCAAAACTTCTAAATTTTTAAACTTTCCGAAATCTTGCGGCAACGGTTCTTTTCTATCCGAAATATTTAAAGCTTCGATTTCATCATTATTATCAAAATCGCTAAAACTCGATGATATTATCGACCTTACCTCAGGCGGAAGTGGCGGAATTTTACCAGTTGTTTTTTCGGAATACGATTCTTCGAAATATTTTTCTATATGCTTACCTTTTTTATGATGACTTGAATAATGAGACATCTTTTTACTGAAATTTTTTACGGAAGGACTCGCCGAAATCAGCTTAACCACAGCTACAGGCGGAGTTATCAATCCCAAGCAAATAATTATGTCAGCAATCCACGATACAATATGCTTATCTCGGGATTCGTTTAAATAGGCACCGATATTTTCTGGAGTAATCGCAAAATCCGAATTTATTTGATTAGTTCTCTGGAAGTGTTGACGTTTTAAAAATTCATCCGCAAAAAAAGAGACAAATCCGAAAAAACCGTAAGATAATCCGCATGGGATCGAAGTCGGACGGAAATTTTCTAGCAGATGATATCCTCGCGCGATTCGTTTTTTCACAATCTGATAGTAAAGAGCATTTCCGAAAAGTCCGAATAAAATATGAGCAAGGAACGGAACCCCTCCGGACATCGCACCAAAAGGTATAAATGGGGTGAACGCGAAAAGAGGAGCAATCATCGTCCAAACAAAGGAATAAGTAAGCAACAGAGCGATAAAAGAATAAGCATACATTTTTCGATATGCCATCCAAGACGGTCCGAAAAAAAATGCCGCCCAATTCCAAGTATTCTTTCCAACCGCATCTAATTTCTCAAACGCATCTATATAATATTGTTCGTTCCCACAATATTTTTTGCTCATATTCTCACCTTATAAATTTTTCGAAACCGCAATCAAATTGTAATACTGAAAGTGTCCTAAAATAAATATATGATATCTATTTTAACGATACGTTAACAATTCGAAATTCTTTGATTTTTTGAAAACCTATTCTTCGATAAACTCTTTCTCCGGCTTCGCTTGCAGTTAAAACTCCGACATTGCAATTGCAAAAATCTTTTGCATATTTTAACGCGTGAACGGTCATATCGGTTCCTATTCCCTTTCTACGAAATTCAGAACGCGTCGTTATATCCCAAATTCCTGCAATATTATCCTGTAAAAATAACGCACTGGTCGCTGCTGGAACTCCATCATAAAAACCGATGAAAAGTTTAAGCGCAGAATTCGGATCCAAAATAAACGGCGCAGCTTTTGTATAAAATTCATCTATCGCAGCTGCATTATCTGGGATAAGTTTTTGGTAAGCCGTGATAAAATTCCGCAATAATTCCGAATCCGAAACCAGCTTAATCTCCAATTTCTTGCAAGAAATCGAAAAATCCAATTTATCCATCAGAACAGCCATTCCGCTTTCAGTTTCATCGCAGCTTAATCCAATTTTTTCTATATCGCTTTGAAAATCGCGGTATTCATCATTAAATCCGATCCAAAAAGCGAAAGGCGATTTGCGAGATGAAAAATAATCATGCACGGATTTAACATCTATCGGCGATTTTGGATTGCAAACTACGTTGAACATATCACAAGAAATACCGGTGTTAACAACAACTCCGCCCGCCTGCTCAAAAACTTCCGTTTGCATAAGTTTTGGCAAATACATAAATTTCTCGAGCATGTTTTTGTCTAATTTTTTAGAAAGTGTTTCATGTGATATTTTCATTTTTTTCGTTATTGTATCCGCTCCTCTAGTGTAGAGTATAATCATTCTGCTAACTCTTTCAACATTTCCTTGAAAAGATGCTGTGCATCTATTCTCATAAAAATATAAGTGCGTTTATTTTCATTCATCATATTGATAGGCTTTGTTTTATCAAAAGCAGGGATAAAATGTGCAATTTTTTCTAATTGACTTTTATTTTCAAAGGTTCAAGGCTAGATTAGCTTGCGATAAAAATGGGACGGAGAAAAGATACATAGATGAAAAACAGATATACCGCTTTCCCAATGACATTGCGAAATAAATATACTATAATGATACAAAGCTAAATGGGGAATTAAAGATGGCGGTTTACAGTGAGGATTTGCGCG
>JAFQBQ010000019.1 GCA_017416635.1 Alphaproteobacteria bacterium
TGTAGGATTTGTGCTGGCGTACCTTTTTGCTCCGCTAGTTGATTACTGTTCGAAAAGAACAAATCGTTCGTTTGTTTGTTTGATATTGTCGTTGCTCTCGATTTTCATCTTTATAACCGCCGCTGCTGAATTGCTTCCGACGATTCGTGAGTATGTATCATGCATCGCGACAAATCTTCCTCAATATTATGATGACGTGATGGCGTCTTTCGACCGTCTTTTAACTTTAAAAAGTGTATCACCGTACAAAGCAGAAATTGAAACAGCAAAGACAGAATTGCAGCAATATTTTAACCAAAAGGTTTATATATTAGCTACGATTATGCAAGAAATTGTTGCAAGAAAAGGTTCTATTGCTGGATTTTTTTCTTTCTTCATTATTATGCCGATTTCTCTGTTTTATTTTTCTCGAGATTGGAACAAAGTTTCATCCAAAATTTTTGATTTTATTCCACTAAGATATCACAATTCGTTGCATGATATTTTTTCGGTAATCAGGAGATCGTGTTACAAATTTCTCAGAGCGCAATTTTACGTTTCTGTTTCATTGAGCTCCTATTATATGTTGGCATTGCACACATTAGGGGTAGACCACAATATATTGTTGGGAATCATCTCAGGGTTTGCATCGTTCATTCCATTTATCGGAGCGTTGCTATCATGCGCCCTCGTTATTTTTGTAACCGTCATGAAATTATCGCTGATGCAGTTTTACGGAATTGTCATAATATATATGGTAGGACAATGCGTTGAAGGGTATATTCTAACGCCGAAATTAATTCGCAAGGGCACAGGTCTTCATCCACTTTGGATTTTGTTTTCATTTTTCGCCGGATTCCAAATGTTCGGAATCATCGGAGTGTTAATTTCGATTCCGATTCTTGCAATTATCCAAGGATTGGTGAATTTTTACTTGAAACGACTTAAAGCCGATCCAGAATATAAATTATGATGCTGAAACAAGAGATTTTTAGTTTTTGCGAGCAAACAAACCTTAATTGGAGTGATTTTATCGAAAGTGAAGAAAATCATGAAGCTTTGATGTGGTTGATGAGATGGCCTGACTGGCCTGGTTTTGGGATTATCTTAACAGGTGCGCAAGGTGTCGGAAAATCTCATCTTGCCGCGCTATGGGCACAGTCCGCAAATGCTGTTTACGTTTTACCGCATAGTCTCAATCATGATCCGCGAGAGTTGTTTCAAGGCGAAAGCAACTTTGTGATCGATAATATTTCGGAATTTTTATGCAATGAAGAATGGCTCTTCGATTTCTATAATATTGTGAAAGAAAAAAAACGATATTTATTATTAATCGATCGAGACAGCCCATCAAATTGGAATATTTCATTGAAAGATCTTCGATCACGCATCATGTCGCTTCCGCGTATTTGCATACGAAATTACGGAGACGAAATGCTCGTAAGAATATGTCAGAAAATAGCGAAAGATATAGCAATTGATATCAGCGATCGAACTTTAGAGTATATTGTCCAGACATATGAAAGAGATATTTCATCATTAACTAATATTCTCAGAACACTGAACAAACTCTCTCTAAAAATCCAAAAACCGATTTCAGTTCCATTCGTAAAAAAATATCTTTCAGAGCTAAGATAAAAAGAAAAAACATTTTTCTTCATTGCGCGGAATGGAATGAGTTTTTTGCCCACTCCTTTGTCATTGAAAGGAATGAAATGACGAAGCAATCCCTCCAACTTTCTCGTCATCACAAGTAACAAAGTTACGCGGTGATCTTTGATTTTCGCTAAGAATCTATCTGCTCAATAATCCTTACGTCTCCAAATTTTGTAAAACGTATTTTTATGATATCGGCAGGCAGAAAATCGGAGATAATTTCAGGCCACTCGATTAACGTAACGCAACACGGAATAGCTTCATCCAATCCCAAATTAAAAAATTCTGCGGAAGATTCCAAGCGATAGCAATCGACATGCCAAATTTCCGCAATTTCGGATTCGTAA
>JAFQBQ010000205.1 GCA_017416635.1 Alphaproteobacteria bacterium
GATCTGGGTACCGCGTAAAATCCAAAACAGCAACTCATTTCAGGCAGTGGGCAACGAAAATTTTGCGAAACTATATGATCGAAGGTTATGCGATCAACGAAAAAAGACTGCGTGAGCAGGAGAAAAAACTCGAACTGTTGAAATCCACCCTAAGTTTGATCGAGCGAGGAATCGACAACAAACTTGACGTTCATCATTTGAAGAATTTCCTGAAAGATTTTTCAGCAGGATTTAATATGTTGGATGCCTACGATCACGAAAGATTGGATACAAAAGGACGTAACAAATCAGACACGATCGTCATCGGAGCTGAAGAATTTTTAGAAATGATTCAATTGATGCGAACCGCTTTTAACAGTGATGTTTTTGGGCAGCCAAAAGATGAAAGTTTTGAAAGCTCTGTGCGCCAAATTTACCAAAGTTTTGGTGGGGTAGATTGTTATGGAACTTTAGAAGAAAAAGCTGCTATGTTGCTTTATCTAATAGTAAAAAATCACTCGTTTGTGGATGGTAATAAGCGAATTGCGGCGGCATCGTTTCTATATTTTCTGAACAAAAATAATCTGCTGTACAAATCTGATGGAAAACCAGTTATTGATGATAATACATTGTTTGCTTTAACAATTTTGGTTGCTGAAAGCGATAAATCTGAAATGGAAACCACAAAAAATATGATAATCACGATATTGAATGCAAGAAATTAAAAAAAACTCTGCGTTGGCAGCTCGTTAGAATCAGTTCGAAGTTTTTAATACATCAATTACAGAGTAAAGACTGCATTAAGAAAAGTACAATCAACTAAAAATGAGAGTTGATTATATCAAAAATTTTACGAACCCTATTTTAAAGATTTGCTTTTCCATTAAGACAGTCTATCTACAATCTCCAATTTTTCGTAATTTGTTCCAAAAAGTTCATTAATAGTCTCTAAGACTGATTTTTGGGTTGGCTCATTTGCGTGTTTGCAATAATCTGTCGCTCCGTAACAATTTCCGTTTTCGGCGTCATAACTAACATCTATAAAAGTTCTTGTTTTACCTCTGTAGTCTTTTCTTTTATCTTTTTTATCGAAATAATGAGTGCATATTTCAACGTAGCAGCAAACAGCTTTTTTTGCGTTAAAATCCTCATTTGTAATAAGGTTCAAATCCAATAAGCCAAATAATCTATAATTTCCTAAGTCGCTTGTTGCAAGCTCGATGCTATCTTTCCAAAAATTACAGCCTCTTTTTTCTAATTTTAATGTATTCATTTTTTTACTCCTTTTGTTACTATAAATAAGTACAGTCAAATCAATGCGTTAACTCGTTTTAATATATCATTCAGCTTCGTTATTGCACTTTTATCCTTATTGCCGGAATTGTTTTTATAATGCTGCGCACGTTCCTTCTGTCATTTGTTTCGGTTAGTCCGCAGACTTTGCAGCCGAATTTTTCAAACAATGCGATACAAGCAATTAATCCAGAGCAATTTGAAGAAATCGAAAATTCTTTGATACCATTTGCTTTGCAAATTTTTACTATTGGTTCGACATCATCATCCCAAATTACGTCGTAAAAATTTAAGTGATCATTGTTCGTCTCTTTACTTTCTTCATATGCCCAATACATTGTGGAATTTAATCCAGCTGGAAATTCTTTCTGTTCCTTTAGATTCTCAAATACTTCAATATAGATTTTGGTTGAATTGTTCGGTTGTTTATTTTGATTTTCTGTGTTCATTTTTTGCTCCGTTCTTATACTTTATATATAGGATCTCTTTTGAAAAATTTCAAGCAAAATCAATGATGTAATGTTAAAAATTTTGTTGATATTATATTTTTAATAGATGATTTTTACTGCAACCAGTAATGGATTATTAGATTATTTAAACAACAAGTTAGAAATGGAGAAATATATTGAAATTTTTCTCACTTTTCGGGTTTTTTCGTTGTCGTTGTATAATTTTATTTGAAAAAGGAGGAGCAATGGCGAGTTTTGAAATTGATTTACTGAGATTCGATGAGTTCATTTCAAAAGAATCATTTGTGAGAGCTAAGACTTACGAAAAAACCGCACCTCATGAATATATCGTTTGCAAGCTAGATGACAATGATTCCAAACGACGTGCAGAATTTGAGTGGATCGTTCTTTTTATCCGCCGAAACGGATATCCAAAAAAATTTTGGAGAAAAGAATATATCTATTTTGATCGTAATGGCTATTCGTACTGGACGATGGGCGAGCCTCTAGAAACGACTTGGATTTTAAACAGAGCAATTTGTTCAGAGAAGGAAGAAAAATGAAAAAATGGAATTACAACGATGTTTATAAAAAGTACGATATGAACGGAGTAATAAATATCGGCAAAGGTACAGTAAAAGTTCACGATATTTTTAATGGCTTACCCGAATTTATGAAACAAGCAGATTGTATTTTTTGTGATCCGCCTTGTAGTCGGGGTAATCTTTCAACCTTTTATACTAAGGCAGAACTAACAAATACAAACGATTATCTGCACTTCCAAAATAGGCTATTTGAATGTATAGACGAAGTAAAGCCAATAGATTTGTTCCTTGAAGTTTTTAAATCTAACAAAGAAAGTTTCATTGCTGACTGCCGGAAAAGATACAAATATGTCGATGTTTATGAAAGCACTTACTATTTTAAAGAAAATAACGTCTGTTGGATTATTCACGCCCACAATTATGAATTAAAAGAACCATTTCCGATAAATGGTACGGATGAAGAAGACGTCATCGAATGGATCACTCAAAATATAGATTACAAATGTATCGGTGATTTCTGCATGGGAAGAGGTTTAGTCGGATATTATTCTAATAAAGCGGGTAAGCATTTCGTAGGTACTGAACTTAATAAAAAACGATTGGCGATATTGCTGGACATGATAAATAACAACAGTATGAAGGGATATCACTAAATGCGAGCTTATACTAATACGAATGTTTTCGATGCTGCACTCGATCGCATAAGATACATTTTTGATAATCATCCAAATGTTTATGTTTCTTCGTCTGGTGGAAAAGATTCAACGGTTGTTACAGAACTTGCTTTAATGGTAGCTAAAGAAAAAAATAGGCTTCCTTTAAACATCGCATTTTTGGATCAGGAATCGGAGTACGAAGCAACAGTTGATTACATGAGGAAACTTCACAATCGTCCTGATATAAAATTACATTGGTTTCAATTTCCTTTCAGATTAAGCAATGCAACGACAACCAACAGAGATGAAGAATATTTACATTGTTGGAATCCCTCTGAAGAAAGCAAATGGATTCGTCCGAGAGAGCCTTATTCAATCCATGAAAATCCGTTTAAAGTTGATAGATATCACGAAATAGTTTCGAGTATGGGGTTATATATTTTTAATAACGAACCTTCAATTGCTCTAGTAGGAATGCGAGCAGCTGAAAGTATTGGCCGCTACGTTATGTATCATAAAATCAATACGGTTTGGCATGATAAATTTTGGGTCAGCCGAAACAAATGCGGAGGACTTACCGGAATTCCGATAATCGATTGGGAATTATCTGATGTTTGGCACGCAATTTGTATCAACAAATGGTCTTATAATTCGATATACGAC
>JAFQBQ010000206.1 GCA_017416635.1 Alphaproteobacteria bacterium
ATTATTGAAGCTATTGTTTCAGGCGAAGCTAAATTCCACAAATGGGAAAACTTCTCAGATATCCAAATTATGGATGTTGAAGGTTTTGATGCTTCATTCTCTAACAAAGAATACGCTTCTGAGTTCGTTGCTCGTATGAACGACAAAGCATCGAAGAATTTTGATCTTATTGAAGCTTGTCGCTTAATATCTCACACTAACCCATTTTTGTATAACTTGTTTAATGCAATTGCGATTGGGGTAGGTTCTCGCATAAGTTGGCTGTTGGAGGATTTAGTTGATATTTTTAGATATGTAGATATTCCTAAAATGTTAGCGAACGATAATCGATTAAATGACGATCCGTTCCTGTATTTTTATGAACACTTTCTGGAGAAATATGATAAGGAAACAAAATTCAAACGCGGGGTTTTTTATACTCCGAAGCCTATTGTGAAATTCATCGTGAATGCTGTCGATACTATTTTGAAAAAAGATTTCCATCTTACTGATGGACTGGCGCACACAGGACGTGTTCGAAATCAGGATGGAGAAGAAGAATTCAAAGTTCAAATTCTCGATCCCGCTATCGGTACGGGAACGTTCCTCGTTGAAGTTATCAGAAAAATTCACGAACAATTGGTAGGGCAAGCCGGAACTTGGTCAGACTATGTCGAAAATTTATTAATTCCGAGATTGAATGGCTTCGAAATTATGATGACGCCTTATATTCTTTGTCATATAAAACTCGAAAAACAATTAGCTGAAACCGGTTATCAATCAAGTCATCCTAAACGAATGAGAGTATTCTTAACGAATTCACTGGAAAGTGGAAATAAAGAGCTGCCCAATTTGTTTGCGTCGTGGTTAAAACAAGAAGCGGTAGATGCAAATTTTGTAAAAGAAAACGCTCCTATTATGGCGGTTATGGGAAATCCTCCATATGGCATCAGCGGATACAATAAAAGCAATTACATTGCAGAATTAACGAAAGTATATAAAAAAGATTTAAACGAAAAAAATATTCAGCCATTGTCTGACGATTACATAAAATTTATACGGCTCGGCGAGAATTTTATCGAAAAAAACAAAGAGGGCATTATTGCGTATATAACCAACAATTCATTTTTAGATGGACGTATACATCGACGCATGCGAGAGCATTTATTGCATACATTTGATAAAATTTTCATAGTAAATTTGCACGGAAATGCTCGGAAGAAAGACTTCAGCAAAGAATTAAAAGACGAAAATGTATTCCCTATCATGCAGGGAGTCTGTATTACAGTTTTTATAAAAACAAAGCAATCAGGCGAAGAACTTGCAAAAGTATATTATATGGATTTATTTGGAACTCGTGCTGGAAAATTCAATTTTTTGCAAAAGCAACAGTGGAATGAGAGTAATTTTGCAGAAGTCATTCCGACCAAGCCTTTTTACTTTTTTGTACCTAAAGATTTCCGATTACAAAAAGAATACGATAAGGGATTTGCACTCGATGGTATATTTTCTGAATATCATAGTGGTGTAGAAACGAAGAAGGATTCGTTAGTTATTCAATTTGTTGAAAACGAAATACAACAAATTGTGAAGGATTTTCAATCTTATAATGTTGAGTATTTGAACCATAAATATTATATAACAAAATCAGGAGGTTGGAATTATATGGATTCTAAGGATGATTTAATCCATAATCCTATTCTAACCAACAAAGTGTTGTACCGCCCCTTTGATACAAGATTTACAGCGTATACCGGTAAACAAGGCTTTATGCAACGTCCGTGTTACGAAATTATGAAGCACTTTATTTTAGGTGAGAATATCGGGTTATGCACTTGTAAATCAGTAGCATCCACAAATTGGTTACATGTATTTATGGCGACAAATATTATAGATAGGTGTTACATCTCTAACAAAGGTAAAGAAACTACTTATCTCTTTCCTCTCTATCTATACGAAGAATCCTTCGGAAAAACAATTCGTCGCCCGAATTTGAATTCCGACATAGTCCAAAAATTCGCGTCACATGTGGGATTACAATTTACCGAAGAAAAAACTTCTTATGAAAATACTTTTGCTCCGATAGATATTCTTGATTATATTTGTGGCGTACTGCACTCACGTAAATATCGTACTAGATACAATGAATTGCTGAGAATAGATTTCCCGAAAATTCTATATCCGCGCAATCGGGAATATTTTCTGCAGATTGCGGCGTTGGGAGAAAAGTTACGTAATTTGCATTTGCTCAAGGATATGTCTTTTGAAACTTCTTATCCGATTACCGGAAGCAATATCGTTTCCAAAGTGCATTTTACCAACAACAAAGTCTATATTAATTCAGAACAATATTTTAAAGGAGTATCGGAAGAAGCTTGGAATTTTCCGATTGGTGGATATGTGCCAGCGCAAAAATGGCTGAAAGACCGTAAAAATCGCACTCTCACCGCTGATGATATTTTCCATTATCAGAAAATCATCGCAGCAATTACACATACCATTGCTGTAATGAGTGAAATCGATAAGGTGATTTAAGAATAGCAACATAAACTATTTTTAAGTATTTCATTATTTGTTTTTCTGATATAATATGCATCTGCTTGGCGGGGTAGCTCAGCTGGTTAGAGCAGCGGAATCATAATCCGCGTGTCGGGGGTTCAAGTCCCTCTCCCGCTACCAATTGAGGTTTCAGAGGTAAATTGAAGTTTTTAGATAGGGCTAAGATATTTTTGAAGGCCGGAGACGGCGGGGACGGCTGTTTAAGTTTCCGTCACGAGAAGTATTTGGAATATGGCGGACCTGACGGCGGAGACGGCGGAAACGGAGGGGATATTTATTTTGAAGGATCCGATCGACTCAATACCTTAATCGATTACCGATATCAGCAACATTTTAAAGCAAAGCGCGGAGAAAACGGGCGCGGAGCAAATTGCTACGGTGCTGCGGGAGAAGATCTTATTTTGAGCGTTCCTGTTGGAACCGAAATTCTCGATGAATCTGGTGAACTTGTTTTAGCTGATATAGTTCAGACAGGGCAGAAAGTTCTGATAGCAAAAGGCGGACGTGGCGGAAAAGGAAATACGAGATTTAAAACTTCAACAAATCAAGCTCCAAGACGCGCGGATAAAGGAACTCCGGGAGAATCGCTTTGGGTGTGGCTTCAACTGAAACTTATCGCGAATGTCGGATTAGTTGGCTTGCCAAATGCCGGTAAATCAACGTTTCTTTCAGTTACAACCAGAGCTAAACCGAAAATCTCGGATTATCCGTTTACTACTTTGATCCCGCAGCTCGGTGTTGCAAAAATTCATGATAAAGACTTTATTATTGCGGATATTCCCGGACTTATCGAAGGCGCGCACAAAGGAAAAGGCCTCGGTGATAAATTTTTAGCGCACATCGAGCGATGCCAGGTTTTGATTCATTTGATAGATATTTCTCAGCCCGATCTTGTTTCAACATACGAACAGATAAGAAATGAAATGACGCTTTATTGTAAAGAATTGTCCGATAAGCCTGAAGTTATCGTGTTTAATAAAACGGATTTGGTGGATGATTCTGTGATTGAAGAAACCAAACGCGTTTTTGAAAGCAAATACGATAAAAAAATGTTTTTTGTTTCTATGATAGCAAAAGATAAGCAGATATCGCGTGTTGTAGAGAGTGTTGCGCAGATTTTGAGGTGAATCTTCGATACGATTGCGCTTAAAAAATGTCGATTTGTTCCTTTTGTTAATAAAGTGTTCATAATTTTCGAGCATACTGTTGGGTATATGGGGCAGGTATCTGGATGAGACGCATACTGGAGTTTTTCAAAAGTAATCGAGGCGCAACGGCAATAGAGTATGTTCTGATATGCACGTTGCTGAGCGTTGCTCTCGTCGGAGGGTACAAAAAGGTCGGTCAAGGCTATACAAAAATATATGACAAACTCAATAAGGATCTTCCGTAGTAGATTAAAATGTCGAAAGATATTGATCAGTGAGAATTTGATATTTTTTAAATTTTAAGTTGTTTTATTTGTAAAATAGCACTAACCTGTAATCGAATTACTGATGGGGATTTTATGGAAAGTGTTTTTTGGAGAGATTTTGTAGAATTTGTTTTTGCGATGGGTTTATTCGTTAACGCCATGCTTTTTGTTCCGCAAGCAATGGAGATTTATAGAGTTAAAAGTGCTCAGGGGCAGTCTTTGCTGGCGTTTGCTGGATTTAATGTAATTCAGGTGTTTACCGCTTTGCATGCTTATTTCCGTGAAGATTATATTTTACTAATTGGCACGTTTATCTCGTTTATAACTTGTGGGCTGGTTACGTTTGCAATAGCGTTTTATAAGTCAAGAGCATCGGTGAGATGATTTTGCTTTATGGCTTTGTGATGTAATAAAATGAAGGTAGATTTTCGATTGTAAAAAGGTTTTTTTTTATTAAACTTTGATTGGATGATAAGGGGTGATGTTATGAGTACTGATAGATTGGTAAGGTGGAAGGACGCTGCAAAAAGTTTTTGGAATGATGCTTCTGATAACAGCATAGTTCTTGAGGTTGTTATATCTTACAAGTGTAAAACTCAAACAGGCGAAGCTTTTGAGGAACTAGTGAATACAATAAACAGCAGCCCAGTCCGTGAAAAAGTAAAGCGCGTTAATATTACAGATACATCTTACTTGTATAGATGGACGATTCCGGAGTTTTCGGTATATGCTGACACAAGCATACCGACTAAATGGTTTCTTGCGAACAAAGACTTTATAGATAAGCTTGAGGTTGAGCATAAGCTTTTGCATTGGAAGGATGGACTCGATGATCCTCGTATGAACGATTGGCTGAAGAAAATTCGAGTTAACTTTGCAGGTGATGAATATGGCAATGGTATAATACCGGAGTTTCGTCAAGCTGTTTTGGAAGATGCCGAGAAATTCGCAATGAAGGGTAGTGGTAGTCTGGCTAATTGCATTGGCTTCATTCTGGAAGAAAGCGCATATACGTGCCTTCATTTTCCTGAGGCCGTGATGGCTTATCCATCAGCACCGTTACCTTCCATGAAGTTAATAATCGATCATTACACGAAGAATTTTAGGCAGTTGGCTTATAGCATGTCCAATAATGCGCAACGACGGAGTCATTCTTATTCGGAAATGAGCGAAATTAACTATGAAATAGTGAACTTTATAACTAATACTGCAACGAATGTTAATTTTTTCGTAGTGGATAAAGAAGGAAATCCTATTTATAAAAATGAATCTCTCGGAAAAATAGTTTCAGACGTTGAAAACGTAACAAAGTTAAGTCCGCAGGTATGGGAAAATAGCAAAAAGGTAATGCAAGATAAAAAAACCTCAGTTATGATAGAATCAGATAATGATCTCTATTTTTTGTCAGTAAAATCTCCCTTAATTATAAGCAATGAAGTCGAAGGAGTAATTGGTCTTTCCGTTGATATAACCGAACGTAAAAAATTGGAGATTCTTGAGCGAAAGAAAGAAGTTCAGTGTTTGGCGGAATCGGTTGTTCATGATATTCGGTCGCCGCTTATGGTTTTGTCGCTTCTCGCTAATGATGCACTTTTGCCGGAAAAAAAGCATCTCGCACTGAAAAATATAATTGAAAGCATCGAAACTATTTTAGAAGAGATTCTCGCCAAGTATAAGGGAACAAATAGTCTTAAAATCGGTAGAGAAGAGAGCATTTGTGTCCAGGTCGCCATATTTGAGT
Organism: Alphaproteobacteria bacterium; assembly: GCA_017416635.1. Lineage (GTDB taxonomy): Bacteria > Pseudomonadota > Alphaproteobacteria > UBA3830 > UBA3830 > UBA3830. The sequence goes on from JAFQBQ010000206.1 coordinate 5,694, forward strand.
CCATGAGGTTAATGCGTTATCAATATGCTGATTCCAATGTTGAATTTGATTATATCCCCGATGCTGATTTTCAGGATGAGAGCGTTTTCATTAAGGGGAATTATTCAGATTTTTGTCGAATGTTGACGAATTTGATTAATAATGCTGTTGAATCTTTGAAAAAAGGCTCCTGCGGAGTTGTGAAAATTGGTATTAAGAAAAGCGATAATGAAAGTGTTTCATTATTTGTGCGAGATAACGGTTGTGGTATGCCTGCTGAAACGGTCGATAAGCTTATGAATAGATGTGCAGTCGAAACCACAAAAGAAGATGGTTTCGGATTAGGAATGCAGCAAATTCTTAAAACCATAGATGATATGCATGGTAGTTTGTTGATTAATTCGGCTGAAAATGTGGGGACGGAATTTTGTTTGACTTTCCCGAAAGTTTCTACGCCTGAATGGTTTTGCGATACTTTGCATTTGAAAAAAGGCAATACGGTTATTGTGCTGGATGATAATCGAGTGGTTTTCGATGCATGGAGGGATGTTTTTACCACTAGCGATGTATTTGTAAAATATTTTACAAACGGTCGTGACGTCCTAAATTTTATCGCATCTTTCGATGATAAGTCGCAGTTGTTCTTGATCGCGGATTATGAACTTAGAGGGCAGGAGTCTAATGGAGTTGAAGTTATAGAGTTATCTGGAATGCAAGATCAATCGTTATTAGTAACAAATTTTCGTGTTTCAGAAATTAAGTCGTTTGATGAATTGCGTGTGAAAGTTTTTCCGAAATTATTAGGTTTGGATAAAATTAAGGTTATCCTAGAATAGGGGGGACTTGGCTCACTTGTTTGAGCGCAATTTTAGTAATTAAAAAAAAATTATAAAAAACACTTGACATTTCTATAAAATAGTATTATATGCAAAGATGGTTGGGCGCCTATGGTAGGGTTCAGCTTTTATTATGGTGAAACGCCTTCGGGGTTTCAAGATTACGATTTGCCTATGAAAGGGGATTATTATGTCTAAAGTTATTGGTATTGATCTAGGTACAACTAATTCATGTGTCGCGGTAATGGATGGTGCAAATCCACGCGTGATTGAGAATACTGAGGGGGTTAGGACTACTCCGTCTGTTGTTGCTTTCACGGATAGCGGCGAAAAGTTGGTAGGTCAGGCAGCGAAAAGACAGGCTGTCACAAATTTCAAAAATACATTCTATGCTATTAAAAGGTTAATCGGGAGAAGAGCGAATGATGAGTATTTGAAGAAATACAACGCTCCTTACGAGATTATTTCTGCAGATAATGGCGATGCTTGGGTAAAGTCTAGAGATAAAAAATACAGTCCAAGCCAAATCAGCGCGTTTGTTCTGCAGAAAATGAAAGAGGCCGCGGAAAATTTCCTCGGCGAAAAAGTTACCGAAGCAGTGATTACAGTTCCGGCGTATTTCAATGATGCTCAAAGGCAAGCAACTAGAGATGCTGGAAAAATCGCGGGTCTTGATGTTTTAAGAATTATCAACGAACCAACCGCTGCTGCACTTGCTTACGGATTGGATAAGAAAAATTCAGGCTTGATTGCCGTATATGATCTCGGTGGTGGTACTTTCGATGTGTCAATTTTGGAAATCGGCGACGGAGTTTTTGAGGTTAAGGCGACAAACGGCGATACGTTCCTCGGTGGAGAAGATTTCGATAAAAGAATTATTGATTTCTTGGCCGATGAATTTAGAAAAGACAACGGCGGCATCGATTTGCGCAAAGACAGCATGGCACTTCAGAGGTTGAAGGAAGCTGCAGAAAAAGCAAAAATCGAATTGTCGAGTGCGATGGAGACGGAAATCAATTTGCCGTTCATTACAGCCGATGCTACGGGTCCAAAGCACTTGACCGTTAAGTTAACGAGGGCGAAGTTAGAGTCGTTGGTCGATGATATTATCAAGAAGACCATTGAACCTTGCAAAAATGCGTTAAAAGACGCGGGAGTCAGCGCAAGCCAGATTGATGAGGTTGTTCTCGTCGGCGGTATGACCCGTATGCCGAAAGTTGTTGAGTGCGTAAAAGAATTTTTCGGAAAAGAGCCGCATAAGGGCGTAAATCCTGATGAAGTCGTCGCGGTCGGAGCGGCAATTCAAGGCGGTGTTTTGAAGGGCGATGTAAAAGACGTTCTTTTGCTCGATGTTACACCGTTATCTCTCGGAATTGAAACTCTCGGCGGGGTGTTTACGCGGTTGATTGATAGAAACACTACGATTCCGACGAAAAAGAGCCAAATTTTCTCGACGGCGCAGGATAATCAGAGCGGAGTTACGATCCGTGTGTTCCAGGGTGAAAGAGAAATGGCTGAGAACAATAAGTTGCTCGGACAGTTTGATCTGACGGGAATTCCTCCGGCTCCACGTGGAATGCCACAAATCGAAGTTACGTTCGATATCGACGCTAACGGTATCGTCCATGTTTCGGCGAAAGATAAGGCTACAAACAAAGAGCAGGCGATTAGCATTAAGGCTTCCGGCGGATTGAGTGATGATGAAATCGACCAAATGGTTAAGGACGCCGAAGCTCATGCAGACGAAGATAAAAAGCGTCGCGAGTTGGTTCAAGAGAAAAACCAGGCGCAAGAAATGGTGAATGCTGCGAATAAGCTTTTAACGGAGAACGGTGATAAGATTCCAGAAGAATCTAAAACCAAAGTTAAGACTGAAATCGAAAACGTTCAAAAAGTTTTGGAAAGCGAGAATATTGAAGAGGTAAAGGCTGCTTCTGGGAAGTTGATGCAAGTTCTTACGGAAGTTGGGACGGCGATTCATCAGGCGGCTCAACAGGACGCGGCGGCACAGGCTGCGGGTGGAGCAAATCCTGAGCAACAAGGTTCTTCATCGAAAGATGACAATGTTGTTGATGCAGATTATGAAGTAAAAGAAGATAAATAATCGGAGTCTATTACAACGGTTCAAGGCGTGAGCGCGCGTGCTCACGCCTTTATTAGCAGAAAGAATTAAAAATGGATTATTATCAGACTCTTGGAGTATCCAAAACAGCATCGGATGACGATATAAAAAAAGCATACAGAAAATTAGCGATGCAATATCATCCTGATAGAAATAAGGGAAACAAATCAGCGGAGGAAAAATTTAAGGAAATCAATGAAGCTTATGAGACGCTGAAAGATCCTCAGAAAAAAGCGGCTTACGACAGATATGGGCATGATGCTTACAAAAACGCAGCTAGCGGTGGAGGATTTAATCCAAACGCAGGAGGTTTCAGCGATTTTAATTTCAGCGGTTTCTCAAGAGGCGGTGGCTCACCGTTTTCAGATATTTTCGAAGATTTCTTCAGCGCTGCCGGCGGCATGGGTGGCGGAGTTCATGAAGAATTAAGAGGCAACGATCTGCGTTACGACACCAGTCTTACTTTGGAAGAAGCGTTTTTCGGTAAAGAAATAGAAATTAACATGCGCATGAACGTGAAATGCGACG
>JAFQBQ010000207.1 GCA_017416635.1 Alphaproteobacteria bacterium
ACTCTCATGTTAAATCCAGTATCCCTACCGGACCTCCGTCTCATACTACTTACTTCTTATTGCGCAAGATTCTTATGCAGTATGAAACACTTCACGCGCCATCTGCATATCCTCTCTCTTCAACTTCACTTTCTCAACGAACCGAGTGCCTTTATATATCTTTTAACCTCCACAGGTCAACTCCTTTTTTTATTTTTTTAACACTTTTTTAACTTTTGAATCCTCTTCGAAAAGTAGACGAATCGATAAATAAATTTTTAATCAATCAACTCTATGATAAGATTGTAGAAAATTTGAATTGCAGTTATACAATGCCGAAGGAAATTTTATGAAGTCCAAATTTGTTTGTTTGAGTTCGATTTTATTCGGACTAGTTTATTTACCAGCTGCATCAGGTTTGTATCTTGAGCCGATTCCTGTTTCTGAACAAGCTTCGAAAAACGCAATTGAGTCTAATCAGGCTTTAACCGAGCTTGCAAATAAAGCGAAAAAACAATTTGATATCGATGCTACAAATTCTGAACGGAAAATTTCATCAGTTGTTTTAGATTGGACCCAGAAATACATTCATCCGCACATTCGACAATATGATACTGTTTTCTATCCATTCGGTTATTCAGACATTGAGTATGCATTGGCATTTTTTCCGCAAGCGAAACGCTATGTTTTTGTATCCGTCGAACCTTTTGAAAAAAAAGTGGACATCGACAGCCATCCTGGATTTGTTTCTCTTATATCGAAGGTGCTGCAACTAGGTTACAATATAAATAACATCGCATTTACATCTGATAAAAAAAGGTGCATACACATTAACTGTAGCAAAAGGAATAACCACAAAGAAATTTTTTATATTTATGCAAAGTTAGATGATAATAATTTGCCAGAAAATGATTTAATGAAATTTCTTCAACAATTCGAGTTTGTTACTTTTTTGAAAAACGCAAACTACGCACTGCATTATCGAAAATTTTCTCAAATTAGGAATTTTATACAAACGAGTAGTAGCGCCATTGTTCAGGATGACAGTGGAATTCCATTTAACGCTTTTCGTTCAGGATGGATATGTCATTTTTTCGGAAATTACTCCGCGGTCGGAGCAAATGCAGGTTATGCGCACAAAAAACAAGATATAAAAAACTTGTTTAAACAAAAAGCGTCGATAGAAATGCCATTTTCGATACAAGGATTTAATGAACGCAGTCCAAATTTACTCATTGCGATATCTGAAAAGAAAATTTCTGAGCAAATGAACAAACTCCGTCAGCAGATGACTAAGAAAAAATGCAACTGCAAAAAAAATCGCGAGTAAAATTTTAGCCCAGAACGCTTTTAACCTTGCTCGCCAGCTCTTTCAGGTTAAACGGTTTTGGCAGGAAATGCACGCTCGAGTCGTTCGCCAGAGATTCACGGAACGCATCTTCCGTATATCCCGAAATGAAAATGAATTTTATATTCGGATTCACTTGCTTGATGTGCGACAGTAAGGTCGGTCCGTCCATTTTCGGCATAACGACGTCAGAAATAATCAAATCTATTGTCGAAGCATCTTTCTTTAAAAATTCCAAAGCCATTTCGCCGTTCGATGCCTCAATAATACGATAGCCTTTATCCCTCAGCGCTCGAGAGCTGAACATTCTGACTGCGTCTTCGTCTTCAACTAACAAAATCGTACCAACGCCGGTCAAATCTTTATGCCTCATGTCCGCTGCAGCGATTTGAGCCTGCGACGACGCAACTTCATCGTCTGAAACCAACGGAAAATACAGACTGAATGTTGTTCCGACATTTAATTCGCTTTGCACCGAAATAAATCCACCTGTCTGATTAACGATTCCGTAAACAGTGGAAAGTCCGAGGCCAGTGCCCCTACCCTTCTCTTTCGTCGAAAAAAACGGATCGAAAATTCTGTGCAAATTCGCCTGATCGATTCCCGTTCCTGTATCTGAAACTTCGATTAAAACGTACTTTCCAGCCGGCATTGTTTCATCTCGCAACAATTTCGGCTCGGACTGGGTATGTATCTGCGTAGTAATCGTCAGCCGCCCGCCGTTTTGCATAGCATCGCGCGCGTTAACCGCTAAATTTATAA
>JAFQBQ010000208.1 GCA_017416635.1 Alphaproteobacteria bacterium
ATGGTTGACGAAGATGTGGCTAATTCTGTCTTAGCCAAACAAAGAGATCCACACTTACCGCTCCGCAGACATAAAAATAGCTCGTACTCAAATAACTATAGCGAAGACATACACGACTTACTCATGAAAATGAAATTGAAAAACGAGATAGAAAAAGGGAAATTGCTGGAAGCACGAGTAAAGGAAGAATTGCGCGAATTACTTCCAGCTGACAAAGTCTATAACGCCATGTTTGCTAAAGGCCGAATTATTCGCGATGGAATTTTGAATATTCCCGATCGCATTTCTTCTTTGCTTGCTGGAATTGATGACGCAGCAAAAATCCATGAGATCCTCACAAGAGAGTTTCGAGAAGTTCTTGAGGAATTATCTCGCGATGATGATTTATGATGGAATCAGACTCCGGGAATATAACCGAGGACTTAAACCTGATTCAATATTACTAGTTTCAGATTGGGCAGATAAAAATCGAGTTCTTTCACAGATCGCATCTTCAGAGCCTGGAAAATTCAGAACAGCAAGAACTCCGTATTTAAAAGATATAATGGATGCACTTTCTCCTTCATCAAGTTACGAAAAAGTCGTTTTTATGAAGGGCTCACAAATCGGTGGTACAGAGGCAGGAAATAACTGGATTGGTTATTTGATTGATCAAGCCCCAGGACCGATGCTTGTCGTTCAGCCAACTGTTGAAATGAGTAAAAGATGGAGTAAAGGCAGATTAGCTCCGCTAATAAGCGCAACTGATTGCTTGAGAAACAAAGTCAAAGATCCTCGTAGCCGTGATTCAGGAAATACCGTGCAATCAAAAGAATTTCCCGGTGGAATAGTCGTGATTACTGGAGCAAATTCTGCCGTCGGACTTCGTTCAATGCCTGTTCGATATCTTTTCCTCGATGAAGTTGATGCTTATCCTCCGGATGCAGATTCTGAAGGCGATCCTTTAACTTTGGCTATTCAAAGAACCGCAACTTTTGCTCGCAGAAAAATTTTCATTGTATCAACACCGACCATTAAAGGACTTTCGCGCATCGAGAAAGAATTTGAAGGAACAGATCAGCGATATTTTTTTGTGCCGTGTCCTTTTTGCGGACACTTTCAAACTTTGAAATGGGAGAACTTACATTATGATAAAGAACATTCTAAACCTTTTTATGCTTGTGAACACTGTAAAAGAGATATTGAAGAACATTATAAAACCGCTATGCTCAGACAAGGAGAATGGCGAGCGACAAACGAAGAAAAAATCTCAGAAAAAGTAGTCGGATTTCACTTGAACTCACTCTATTCGCCAGTCGGTTGGCTCAGTTGGGATGCTTGTTTGCAGAATTACGAAATGGCGAAAGATGACGAGCAATTACTGAAAGCGTGGACGAACACGACTCTTGGCTTAACTTGGGAAGAAAAAGGCGATGCACCTGATTGGGGTGTTTTATTCGATCGGCGTGAAAAATACAAAATCGGAGTTGTTCCGAAAGGCGGATACGTTTTAACTGCCGGAGTCGATGTGCAAAATGATCGTCTTGAACTTGAAATCGTTGCTTGGGGAAAAAATCGCGAAAGTTGGTCAGTCGATTATCGAACAATTTACGGTAGTCCTACGTCACCTGA
>JAFQBQ010000209.1 GCA_017416635.1 Alphaproteobacteria bacterium
ATCAGTAATTTTTTAAAAAGAAAATCAACGACAGCTTATGATGGCGCAGGTCACGGAAAACGTCTCGGAAATTGGCATCCGTCAAATTCGTCTATCAATTCTCTTTTGGCTTCAAATCTTTCGACTTTGCGTACTCGCTCACATGATATTGTGCGCAAAAATCCATACGCAATGAATGCCATTGAAGCGATCGTCTCGAACTGTATCGGCACGGGAATAAAGCCACAATCAAAAGCGAAAGACGCAGATTTCAGGAAGAAAATTCAAGAGCTTTGGTTGAGATGGACGGATGAGTCAGACGCAGCTGAAGTTTGTGACTTCTATGGCTTGCAAGCTCTCGTACTTCGAAGCGTTATCGAATGCGGTGAGTGTTTTGTTCGCATAAAAATCGATAAGAGGAACTCTACTGTACCTTTACGTTTGCAGGTTTTAGAAGCTGAGCATTTGGATTCATCAAGGGACGGCCCTTTACCCAACGGAAACGTCATTCGTTCCGGCATCGAGTTCAGCAAAAACGGAAAAAAGGTTGCGTATTATCTTTATAAAGAACATCCCGGCGATTCTTGCTTTTCAGCATCGAGCAGTGTTCGACTTCCAGCTCATGAAATCTTACACATTTACAGGCCATTGCGACCTGGACAAATTCGTGGCGAACCTTGGCTGAGTAATGTCCTTTTGAAACTTCATGAACTCGATCAATATGAAGACGCGGAACTTGTACGTAAAAAAACGGCAGCTATGTTCGCAGGATTTGTGACGCGACTCGACCCTGACTCGGAGATGTTCGGAGAAAAAGATACTAACGATCAAGGCGTTGCGTTCGCAGGATTGGAGCCTGGCACAATGCAATTTCTTGATCCGGGAGAGGATGTAAAATTCTCAAGTCCTGCTGATGTTGGTGGCACATACGAGGCGTTTATCAAGCAACAACTAAGGGCAATTTCTGTCGGCTTAGGAATTACTTATGAGCAGCTCACTGGAGATCTTTCCGGAGTGAATTATTCTTCTATTCGCGCAGGTTTGCTTGAATTTAGAAGACGTTGCACTGCCTTACAACATAATTTAATGGTCTATCAGTTTTGCAGACCGATTTGGAATAAATTTATCGAGCTTGCAGTGCTTTCAGGCGCAATTTACGTCCCGAACGATTCGACTTTTCCACTGGTGAAGTGGATTCCTCAAGGTTTTTCGTGGGTAGATCCCCAAAGGGAACAAAAAGCTCAAATGGAAGCTGTTCGTTGTGGTTTTAAATCGCGCGCCGAAGTAGTTTCGGAACTTGGATACGATGTTGAAGAAATAGATGCAGAAATTTCAGAAGATAACAAACGAGCCGATAATTTAGGACTTAAATTCGATTCCGACTCAAGGGAATTTAAAAATCAAAAGGAAAGAGATGATTCAGAAATTATTGAATAAGCCATTGTTACTGTCTCAACAGGGATTCGAAGCTATCAACGCTATTGAATGGCTGCCGATTGACGCAAGTAATCAACTAAACTACGAACTTCGAAACGGTGTCGCGATTATTCCAATCCATGGCTTACTTACAAAACGAAATGAGCTTTTCTCATCGTTGATGGGAATAACTTCGTATGACGATATTTTTTCCGCAATCTCAAAAGCAATTGAAGATGAAAAAGTCGAAAGAATTTTGCTTGATATAGACGGTCCCGGAGGTGAAGTCGGAGGATTGTTTGATTTAGTAGACTTTATTTATGACATCAGAGAGTGCAAACTAATTTTTTCGGTTGCGAATGATTGTGCTTGTTCAGCGGCCTACGCAATTGCTTCAGCAACAAGCCATATTTTCATTAATCGAACTTCTTGCGTCGGAAGCGTCGGAGTTATCGCAACTCATCTTGATGTTAGCGAAGCCGACAAAAAAGCAGGATTGAAATATACGACCATTTTTGCAGGTGAAAAGAAGAATGATTTATCTCCTCACGAACCTTTAAAGAAAAGCGCAATTTCAGATTTGCAAGAGGAGGTAAATCGTTTGAACGATATTTTCGTAAATACAGTTGCGCGGAATCGTTATTTGTCTGAAGAAGATGTTCGAAAAATGCAAGCTGCAACGTATTTCGGACAAAACGCAATTACTGCAGGTCTCGCAGATGAATTGAGCATCAACTCTTTTTATGACCTCAAAAAATACGGAGTCGAATTTGAAAATGTATCTAAGTTAGCAATGAAGGGAGAAAACATGACTGAAGATATTAATGAGCTAGAACCAAATAAAGTTGAATCGCAGATCAACGAAGTTGAAAAATATCAAGCCGAAGTTCTTGAAATCACAAAATTATGCAAGCTCGCAAAGGCTGAAAACAGAATTTCTGAGTTTATCGAACATGGCTTAAATGCGGAACAGGTGAAAGAAAAACTTTTAGCGTCTGTCAGTAATACGCAACATGAAATCGTAAGTGCGATTTATCAAAAAGACGAGCGGAAAGAAAATCCTGTCGTAGCAGCCGCAAAAGCGAGAATTAAGTAGGAGAAGAAAAATGAGTATGGAAGAAAACAACAGATTTGGCGATCTTTTAAAATACGAAGCCGATAAAAATTATTGTCGTGAAGTTATGACCCTAGCAAGCGGACAAAATCTGAAAATGGGTGCAGTTGTTGGCATCAAATCAGCAACTGACGAAATAAAAATCGTTTCCATTGCCGACGAAGAAACCGACGGAAGTGATTTAGCATTTGGAGTTTTGCTCGAAGATACTGACGCAACCTCAGCAGCGAAAAAAGCTCTTGTGATTGCTCGTGACGCAATTTTAGCCAGTGATTGCATTGTGTTTCCAAATGATGCGACGGCAGATCAAAAGAAGAAAATCACAAAAGATTTAGAAAAGCGCGGAATTGTAATTCGCCAATCAGCTTAGTTTAGGAGAGAAAAAATGATGATAAATCCATTTGAATCAGACGCATTCAGCATGACTTCCCTAACGGAGTCAATCAACATTCTTCCGAACAATTACGGAAGATTAGAAGCAATGAATTTGTTTCCGCAAAAATCTGTTCGAACTCGCAACATTGCTGTCGAAGAAATGAACGGAGTTTTAAATCTTTTACCGACGCAGATCCCCGGAGGCAATGCGACTGTAGGAACTCGTGGAAAAAGAAAAATGCGTTCGTTCACGATACCCCACATTCCACATGACGATGTTGTGTTGCCGGAGGAAGTTCAGGGCATTCGTGCGTTTGGCTCTGAAACAGAATTACAAGCGATGGCGAATGTCATTACTGACCACCTTCAAAACATGCGTAACAAACACGCAATTACTCTTGAGCATTTAAGAATGGGAGCGTTAAAGGGAAACATTCTTGATGCGGACGGAAGCACTTTATATAACCTATATAATGAGTTTGAAATAACGCCGAAAACCGTAAATTTCGCTCTCGGAACAGCTGGAACAGACGTAAAAAAGAAGTGCCTCGAAGTTGTTCGACACATTGAAGACAATCTCTGCGGAGAGTTTATGACGGGCGTACATTGTTTGGTTTCGCCTGAATTTTTCGACGCGCTTACTTCACATCCAAAGGTCAAGGAAGCCTACGAAAGATGGCAGGAGGGCGCAGCTCTGCGAGATGATATGCGGTCTGGCTTCATTTTCGGAGGAATTACTTTCGAAGAATATCGTGGACAAGCAACCGACCCCGACGGAAATGTAAGACGCTTTATCGCTTCGGGTGAAGGGCATTGTTTCCCTGTCGGAACATCGCAAACTTTTGTGACGTATTTCGCCCCGGCGGATTTCAATGAGACTGTAAATACTCTTGGATTACCGATTTACGCAAAACAAGAGCCGAGAAAATTTGATCGAGGAACAGATCTACACACGCAATCGAATCCATTGCCGCTGTGTTTGCGTCCGGCTGTTTTGGTGAAAGTTACGGCAAGCTAATGTTCAGAGAAGCACTTGAAACCGCAGTTAATGACATTTTCGATCACCTTGGGCAAGAGGTTGTTTTCAAGCCTAAAAACGGTGACAGTTCGTCGTTGATTGCGGTGATCAAACAGCCTGAAAATCCTTATGAAATCGGAGACTCTCAAATTGTAAAACAAATCGCCGAGATAAGTTTGAAAGCTGCGGATGTAACTCCGAAAGTTGGTGACATTATCGAAGCAAATTCTAAAAAATACAAAATTTTTGAAGAACCATTACTCGACGCATCGACTTTAATTTGGCGATTTAATGCAACTTTGGTCGGAGAATGAGAATGAATGAATTAATAACGATAAATTATGAGAATGACAAACCCATGGTTAATGGAAGAGAGCTACACGCTGCTTTAGGAATAGAAACTCGTTATAACGACTGGTTTCTTCGTATGTGTGAGTACGGTTTTATTGAAGGAAGAGACTTTTACTCTTTTTTGAGTAAAACTAACACCGGAGGGCGTCCCTCAACAGATCATCAAATATCAATAAACATGGCTAAACAGCTTTGTATGATTCAAAGAACGGAGATTGGTCGGAAATTTCGCGAATACTTCATCAATATCGAAGAAGCGTGGAATAGTCCAAGCGCAATTATGGAAAGAGCGTTAAAAATTGCTCACAAACAGGCATTGGAAGATCGTAAACGTATAATGCAATTAGAAGAAGATAAAGAAAATCTTCAAATATC
>JAFQBQ010000210.1 GCA_017416635.1 Alphaproteobacteria bacterium
TATTTCGTTCCGTTTGAATATATTCCAAAGAAATTGGTTGATGCTTTCATTTCGGCAGAAGATAAAAATTTTTATCAGCATTACGGAATAGATTTTTTGGGAATTGCCAGATCACTGATAACAAATCTTAGAAGAATCGGCGATGGAAAACGTCCTCACGGAGCTTCTACTATTACGCAGCAAGTAGCTCGAATTTTTCTGATCAAAAATAACGAAATATCCTACCTCCGAAAAATCAAAGAGGCGATTTTATCTTATCGTTTGGAGAATACTTTCTCAAAACAACAAATTATGGAATTGTATTTAAACCAGATTTATCTAGGTTTGGGAACATATGGAGTCGCAGCGGCGGCAAAAGAATATTTCAATAAATCGTTGGACGAGTTAACCATCGGAGAGTGTGCTTATTTAGCGGGCCTTGCGAAAGGCGCGAATAATTATCATCCCAAGAAGCATCATGAAAAAGCGGTAGAGCGCCGCAATTGGGTGATTTCAAGAATGTTGGCTAATGGATATATTTCCGAACAGCAATACAATGAGTCGATAAAAGAAGAGTTCGTTGTTGCGGAAAATTTGCGCGAACCGTATGACGCACGGTATTTCGCGGAGGAAATTCGCAAATATATTATCGAGAAATATCCGTTCGAAAGTTTAAACAAAGAAGGTTTAATCATTCGTGCGACATTGGACAGTCGTTTACAAAAATTGGCTTGCGATGCTTTGCAAAAGGGTTTGGAAAAAGTTGATCGAGGTTTCGGATGGCGTGGTGCGCTGGCAAACATCAGCGAAGCAAGTCGCAAAGAAATTCAAATGATGTTGAAGAATGTTGAGATTCCGCAGGGTGGAAAAGTTTTTCAGCGCGCTGTCGTAGTTGATACAAAAGGAAAAATTTTGTTGGAGGACGATTCTGAGCATTTCTTGGATCCAACAGATTTAAAATGGGCGAAGACGCTTCGAGTCGGAGACGTTATTTTAGTTAAGTCAGAACAAAACAAATACAGAATCAAACAGCTGCCAAAAGTTCAAGGTGCGATTGTCGTTATCGATGTAAATAACGGAAGAGTTCTGGCGATGCAAGGTGGGTACTCTTTTGATCAAAGTGAATTCAACCGAGTTACGCAAGCCGTGCGACAAGTCGGTTCGACGTTTAAGCCGTTTGTATACTTAGCTGGACTTGAAAGTGGTTTTTATCCTAATTCGATAATTGATGCAAGTCCAATTGAGATTGATTTGGGACCAGGACTCGGAATTTGGCGGCCGCGAAATTATCATGGTGCGGTCATGGATAAAATGACATTCCGCCAGGCCATAGAAAAATCGGTAAATACCGCGACTATTCGAATAGCGAAAGAAGTCGGCATGGCTAAAATCGCGGATATCGCAAAGCGTTTCGGACTTTTCGATGATATGCCGGAATATTTCTCATATGCGATAGGCGCAGGCGAAACTACGTTAATGAGATTAACGACAGCTTACGCGATGTTTGCAAATGGAGGAAAGCAAATTACCCCAACAATGATAGATTACATTGAAGACCGCAACGGCAAAGTGTTGTATCGTGCTGACAACCTTTTGATTGAAGGAGAAAGTGAAAATGGACTACCTCCGAAGTTAAACGATACGCGTCCGCAAATTTTGGATGAGCAAAGTATTTATCAAATTACATCGCTGTTGGAAGGCGTTATCCAGCGCGGTTCTGGAGCGTCGGCAAGGTTCTTGAATATTCCGTTGGCGGGGAAAACCGGAACGAGCAATGAAAGCCGCGATACGTGGTTTGTCGGATACACTCCTGACATCGCTGTCGGAGTTTTCGTTGGATTCGACGATCACAATAAGTCTTTAGGAAAAAATGCGAACGGCGCCGTTACCGCGCTTCCGATTTTTATAGATTTTATGAAAGACGCGAAAAAATTCTTCTCACCGAAGCCGTTTAAAGTCCCGCAAGGAATTTCTTTAAGAAAAATCGACGTAGCTAAAGTTGGAAGTCCGGGTGAAAGTGTTTCACTGACGGAAGCGTTCAAAAAAGATGAACAAGTCGCGGAAACTCCATTGATAGAATCAATTCCGCAGCAAGTTCCGGAAGGCACAGAGCCACAA
>JAFQBQ010000211.1 GCA_017416635.1 Alphaproteobacteria bacterium
TATTGGTTATAATATACTTTGTTGTTACCATTTTCACCTTTGTTATACGAAAGCCGAGTAGCTGCTGGCATATCTTTAAATTCTGCTTTCCGAGTAAAGTCATTTTTCAGAAAAGAACTATCTGTATCTCTATAGTTACTACAAAGCTTGAAAAACGCCTCTGTTTGATTAGCACAACTCGATTCTTTTCGTACAGAATATATTAAGAAATTCGATTTCAGAGCAAATGGAGAACTTTTATCTATATTGTAGTATCTATCGTTATACGCTCTAGCGCCTATTGAATAAAGATAAGATTTTTGAGATGCCCAAGATTTACTTGGATTGTAATGCTTTGATATCTCCAAGGCAATCACATAAGGTATTTCGTATTTTGTGACATCGACATTTGCTTTCTTACTCATGTTTATAATCCAATTTATCCCGGCTAAAAACACAGGCAATGCGAAAGCAACGATTATCAAAGCAAACCCCCTTTTGCTTTCTCCTAAACGAACACGTTTAAATAATCGACCGAACATATAACAAAATCTCTCAAGTAAATTTATTAAAATTTACCATATAATTTACAAAAAATATCCGCGTTTTAAAAGATAAATCTGATAATCAGTTAGCAAAATTACGTTCAATATGTTAGACTGCGCGCAACATATATGTTTGGAGAATATTTATGGAGTTGTGTAAACTAGAGTTGATGGTCATTATATCGGGGATTGTCGCCCTGGTGTTTGGCTGCGTCAATGCGATGAATATGCTCAAACTCGGAAAAGGCAATGAAAAAATGCAATCTATTGCAAAAGCCATTCAGAGCGGAGCTTCAGCGTATTTAGACAGACAATATACAACGATTTCAATGGTTGGAATCGTTATAGCGGTGTTGGTCGCAAGTTTTATGGGAATATATCCCGCTATTGGATTTATTTTGGGCGCGGTATTGTCCGGAGTAGCTGGATATATTGGCATGAACATTTCCGTTCGCGCGAACGTAAGAACAACCGAAGCGGCAAAACAAGGTATAGACCACGCGCTGTCCGTTGCTTATAAATCAGGAAGTATCACTGGATTTTTAGTCGTTGGATTAGCGTTATTAGGAATCGCTGGATACTATATGTATCTAAAAGCATTTGTCAGTAACGACAGATTGATTTCAGAATCATTGGTTGCGATGGGATTTGGTGCATCTTTGATTTCGATTTTCGCCAGACTCGGCGGAGGTATTTTTACGAAAGGCGCAGATGTCGGAGCCGACTTAGTCGGGAAAGTTGAAGCTGGAATTCCTGAAGATGATCCGAGAAATCCTGCAGTTATAGCCGATAACGTAGGAGACAATGTCGGAGATTGTGCAGGTATGGCAGCAGATTTGTTCGAAACTTATGTAGTCACGATAGCTGCGACGATGGTGTTAGCGAGTATCTTTTTTAACGGAGAAATGAAAAATCTTCTCATGCTGTACCCGTTGGTTATCTCCGCAGTATGCATTTTCGGATCGATTATCGGAACGTTTTTCGTTAAGTTAGGAAAATCCAAAAAAGTAATGCCTGCACTATATAAGGGATTATTCGGAACAGTTTTCTTTTCCGCGATACTTATTTATGTGATGACATGCAAGATGCTTGGTTGTGATGCCAATACAATTTATACCACATACACAGGCGAATCATTTACGGCATTATCAATGCTAATATGCGCTTTCACGGGATTAGCTGTAACTTTATGCTTGGTATTCATTACTGAGTATTATACTTCGTATTCATACAGACCGGTTATAAGTATTGCACAAGCATCAACAACAGGACATGGAACGAATATCATCCAAGGGTTAGCTATTTCGATGGAAGCTACTGCCATTCCGGTTTTAATCATTTGCCTCGGAATCTTGCTTTCTTATGCAAGCGCAGGACTTTACGGAATCGCCATCGCCGCTACTTCGATGTTAGCTTTGGCAGGAATCATTATCACTTTGGATGCCTACGGTCCTGTTACAGATAATGCAGGCGGTATCGCTGAAATGTCAGGATTGCCAGAAAGTATCAGAGAAGTTACCGATAAGCTCGATGCAGTCGGAAACACAACGAAAGCCGTCACCAAAGGATACGCAATCGGTTCGGCTGGTTTGGCTTCGTTGGTATTATTTTCCGCCTATACTCAGGATATCGCGTTTTACTTCAGAGATCTGACAATTAAGTTCGAACTCGGAAATCCATACGTTGTTATCGGATTGATGATCGGAGGATTACTTCCGTATTTGTTCGGAGCTTGCGGTATGATGGCTGTCGGACGCGCTGGTGGAGCGATTGTTTTAGAAGTAAGAAGGCAGTTTAAGACCATTAAAGGCATTATGACTGGTAAAGCGAAACCTGATTACAAAACTGCAGTAGATATTCTGACCAAAGAAGCGATTAAAGAAATGATGCTTCCGTCTTTGTTGCCGGTATTAGCTCCTATCGTTTTATATTTCGCGATTGGAGTGGTCGCAGGTCATGAAGCAGGCTTAATCAGCGTCGGAGCAATGTTGCTCGGAACCATCGTAACAGGAATCTTCTTGGCGATTTCGATGACTTCAGGCGGAGGAGCTTGGGACAACGCTAAAAAATACATAGAGAATGGAAAATTTGGTGGGAAAGGTTCAGAAGCTCACAAAGCAGCTGTAACCGGAGATACCGTTGGTGATCCTTACAAAGATACCGCTGGTCCTGCTATTAATCCAATGATTAAAATAACAAATATCGTCGCAATATTGTTGCTGGCGTCTCTAGCCAAATTAATGGCTTAATTATAACAACCCCCGTCAGATCAACTGGCGGGGAGTTTTCGTAAAAGATCAGAAAATTGTATCAAAAAGCAGGTTCTCGCACGTAACTGGCTATAAAGAACTCTCTAAA
>JAFQBQ010000212.1 GCA_017416635.1 Alphaproteobacteria bacterium
AATATCAGATTTTGGATGATGGCGTTACTCAGCGTTGGCTGAAGCCTCACAAAAAAATTATCGTCATAAGTACGAGTCAAGGCATGGGCAACGGCGAGCTTTTCCCGTTAGGACCAAATAGACTGGATTTATCGACAATAAAAGACGATATAGACGCGTTTTTTATCGTGCATGACGGAGACGTTTCAGATAGAATCGATTTCTCCAAATTGCCACAGGAGATTCCGGTATTTTATGGCAATATTGAACATGATTTCTCAGGAATTTCCGGGCGGTTGATTGCGTTTTGCGGGCTTGGGTATCCGCAGAAATTTTTCAAGAGTTTTTCAAATTTTGAAGTAGCGAAAACGTATACTTTCCCTGATCATTATCCTTATGAGGACTCTGATATCGAAAAGATGCTGACAGAAGCCTTTAGGTTAGGCGCGCAATTGATTACTACAAGAAAAGATTTAATGCGAATTCCGGAAAAATACAGGAGTCAGATAAGAACCTTAAACATCTCTTTGAAATGGCAGAATTCAATCAAGGATTTTTTGCTTGATTAATTATTTAAAATTCTTTCTTGCGTCAAAATTAACATATCGTTAACAAAGTGTTTGTAATATAATATATATGATAAGTTAGAAAGGAAAGTTTATGAAAAAAATTTTAATCTTAGGAATTTGCAGTTTGTGTTTGATGGCGGCGGATGCCTCTGTGATTTTGTCTAATCAGATGCAGCAAGTACCACAAAATGCGGTAATTGCGACTGATCCGACGATGCTCGATTCAATTAAATTTCGTGAGGAAGACCAAGCGTTAGCTGAAATAATCAGGACAGATGATATCGACAAATTACAATACATATGCGTTTCCCCAGGGTTTAGTCTTAATTATCGTGTCAAAACTACTGACGATTCATATTTGTTTTCAGCCGCGCAAATTCCGTTGATACATTATGCAGCAATGAGTGGAAGTATAAAATGCTTTAAATATCTATTGATAAATGGAGCAAATCCGAGAGCTCTGGTCAACTTTAGACCAAATTCGGAGTTAAGAATTGACTTTGATCTGGATTGTGTAGCATTTTCGATGCTTGCTAACGGAACAGCAGAGATTGTAAGACTGCTGGAATGGCAAGGCTCAGATATATTTAATAATCCAGGAGCTTGGTGGGCCGCGGCGTTGAATAATCAAGATATGTTTTTTGATTGGTTGTCTGAACATTCTCCGATACGAGATGGTTCCGAGTATCAATGCTTAGAGGCTGCATTGATCGGCATGATGATGGGAAATCATCCAGAGAGGCTTGATATTTTAATTCAGTCTGTTGATTGGAAAACATTGATGCAAAATGCCGGTCCGAACGAGTTACATCTTAACGATCTGCTTTTCGTCGCAGCAGAATATGATCAGGATAAAATAGCAGCAGGATTGATAGCAAAAGGATCGAATGTTAATGCTCAATGGAGTGTACATTCTGGCTATTATGGTATTCTTATAAATCCGCTGCACGTTGCAGCTAAGCATAATAGTAAAAGGATAGGTAAGCTCTTAATTAGCGAAGGTGCAAATATTAATGCTAGAGACGATGACCATGGCCATACAGGTAATGGAAATACAACATTGCACTACGCCGCAAAGTATGACAGCCGAGATATAGGCGAGCTTTTGATTAGTAAAGGTGCAAATATTAATGCTACAGATAAATTCGGCCGAACGCCACTGCATATAGCAGCGATGAATAATGGCAAAGATATAGGGGAAATTCTGATCAGCAAAGGTGCTGGTGTCAATGCACAAGATAAAGAAGGAAAGACTCCTCTACATAGTGCAGCTTATTTAGGGCAAAAAGATATTGCAGAAATATTGGTAACCAAAGGCGCAGATATTAATGCACAAGATAAAGAGGGGAAGACCCCTTTGCATCTCGCTGCTTGGTATTTTCGAGATCCTGAATGTAATGATATTAAGTACACAATAGGTTGTTTTCTTATAAGCAAAGGCGCCAATATTAATGCAAAAGACAAGGGGGGGGACACTCCTTTGCATGATGCAGCCATGACAGGTGCCCGAAATATAGGGGAAATTTTGATCAGTAAAGGCGCAAGCATTAATGTGAAAAATAATATAGGTAACGCTCCTTTGCACTATGCAGCATTCAAAAATGCTGATGATACTAGCACGTACGTCGGAGAATTATTGATTAGTAAAGGTGCAGATATGAATGTAAAAAATAATAATGGTGAAACGCCATTACATATGGCGCTTAAAGAAAGCAGTCAAGGATTAGCCAAAATTTTGATCAGCAAAGGAGCGGATCTCAATGTACAAGATAATAATGGAAAAACTCCTTTGTTCTATGCAAAAAAGTATAAGCTCCAAGAAATAATCAATCTTCTGCTCCTGCATGGCGCAATTGAGTAAAAAGACTTAACGGGGCGAAAGTCCCGTTTTTCTGTAAAGGATAAGAGGCATGAAACTAACAGGATTGACGGCAAAGCAGGTTGAGGAGAGTCGTTGCGAATATGGTGCAAATTGTCTGACTCAAATTCTTCCTGATCCTTTGTGGAAAAAAATCCTTGAAGGTTTTAAGGATCCGATGATCGTAATTCTTCTTGTCGCTCTTGTAGTGCAGGTCGTTCTGTTTTTTATGAAGCAGGCGGAATGGTTCGAACCAGTCGGAATTTTAATCGCAATAATGATTGCGAATGGAGTTTCGGCGGTAAGTGAGTATAAACAAGAAGGAAAGGCTTCCGCGCTCAAAGCAGAGGAAGAAGCGAAAGAGACGACAAAAGTCATTCGCGATGGCAAGCTTGAAGAAATACATATAAGCGAAATTGTTGTTGGCGATATTGTGTATTTGCAAGCTGGAGACAAGATTCCTGCAGATGGCGTCATAGTTGAAGGCAATCTAAAAGTCGATCAAGCCGCGTTAAATGGAGAAACAGAGGAAGCGGAGAAAATTCCATTTGTCGAAGGTGCTTCATTCGACACAAAAGACCTTTTGAACAAGTATTATGCCTATCGCGGAACCGTTGTATGCGGCGGCGAAGGTTATATGGAGGTCAAAGTTGTCGGCGATAAGACTTTGTTCGGAGAATTGGCGCTTGAAGTTCAGGAGTCGACAAGAAAAACTCCACTTCAGGTTAAGCTCGGGAAACTGGCTAAGCAAATTTCTACATTTGGATATATCGGCGCAGCGGCAATTGTCGTCAGCGTGATAACCAAAACGCTTATAACGGGCAATACTCCTGCGGGAACCTTCGAGTGGATAAGGCTTCTATTGGATGCCATCACAGTTGCGGTCACGATTATCGTTTGTGCCGTTCCAGAAGGACTTCCGATGCTCACTTCCATCCTTCTTTCTTTCCAAAGCTTGCGAATGGCAAAAGACAATGTTCTTGTTCATAAAATTAACGGTTTGGAGACGG
>JAFQBQ010000213.1 GCA_017416635.1 Alphaproteobacteria bacterium
GATTTGGCGCGCGGAGAGAAATATTCGTTGGGAATTCGTCCGGAAGATTTGATTTTATCGGAGAGTCCTTTTGATAACAATCTGATAAGAGGAACAATCTCGTTGACCGAGAATCTCGGCGGAGAAGGATTTGTCCATATATCGCTGTCGAACGGCGCGCAGATTATCTCGAAAGACAGAACGTCAGTAAACAAGAGAGTTGGAGATGGCGTTAACGTCATTTTCCCAAATCGAAAGATTTATATATTTGATTCAAACGGAAAGACGGTTTCAGGCATTCAGAGTTAACGAAAATTCGTGATAAAGTTTCAGATAAACGCCATTGGAAAGCTTAAAAATAAGCATATCCTTGCACTTCTTGATGATTACACAGCCAGAATTTCAAATCATCTGGAAATTTGTGAGTTTGAGTTAAAGAAAACCAATAATATTTCTATTGATGTTGTAAAACATCAGGAAGCAGAGCTTTTGCAATCAAAAATTTTAAAGAATGCCTATTTGATAGCAATGGACGAAGCAGGAGAAACACTTACCAGCCATGAATTTGCAAATTTGATAGAGCAAGTTGCAAAAAACGGAACATCCGCATTTGTATTTTTTATTGGCGGAGCGCATGGACTTTCCTCTGAGATAAAAAATAAAAGCGACAAAGTCATTTCGCTCGGGAAAATAACTTTACCGCACATGCTTGCAAGATTAATTTTAGTAGAACAAATATACCGAGCAGAAAAAATCACAAACAACCATCCATATGATAAATAAAAATCTATCGTAGTGCATTGTTTAATATCGATAATTTGCTCACACAAGAACAAAAGTTACAAAAATTCCTTGACTTTTTATTTTTGTATGATATACATACCCACGGTTTGGGCGCCTAGCTCAGTTGGTAGAGCAGCTGACTCTTAATCAGCGGGTCAGAGGTTCGAGTCCTCTGGCGCCCACCAAAATCTAGATCGTGAAGTAAGTTTTAATCGATTCCCAAGAGAGCAATGATCATTGTCATGACCAAGAGCAGCATCCGCTTGATCCACTCTTCGTCATTTCGAGCGATTGCCTTTTCTATCTCGGTATTCTTTACTATATCTTCACCTTTTTTCTCATTAGCTTTCTTGCTTTTCGATTTGCTGATCATAACTACCACCATCTTCAATTAATATTACTTATCGCATCTAAAAGTTAATTTTTTACAAAATTTCTAAAAAACATCTGAAAAAAATATTAGGAGAAAAATATGTTTAATAAAAAATGGCTTCAACTAGCCAGACCAAATCAGATTATGCCGAAAGGCAACTGGAAAATTTGGATGATACTAGCCGGACGCGGCTTTGGAAAAACCAGAGCAGCTGCAGAAGGTGTTCGAGAATTAATTCATTCAGAAAAATATAAAAGAATCGCACTTGTTGCAAATACTATCCAGGAAGCAAAACAGGTTATGGTCGAAGGACAAAGCGGCCTGCTTTCGATTTCTGAAAAAGAAGAAAAACTAACGTACATTCCCACGCGCAGAATGCTGACTTGGGGAAACGGCGCTATCGCGACATTGTACGGAGCCGAACATTACGAGCAACTACGCGGACCGCAGTTCGATGCCGTCTGGGTAGACGAATTCGCAAAATTTATGTATCCGCGCGAAACGTTCGAGCAACTGTCATTTTCGCTCAGATTGGGACAAAATCCAAAAATGATTCTGACAACGACGCCGCGTCCACTGAAATTCATAAAAGATATAATGGCGCGTCCTGATACGGTGACAGTCCGAGGGTCATCACTGGAAAATCTTGAGAATTTATCTCCGACTTTTTTGGAGCAGCTGGAATATCTCAAGGGAACGAAATTGGAAGCCCAAGAAATCTACGCCGAAATTGTCGAAGATAATCCGAATACGCTTTGGTCGTGGAATGATATCGAAAACTGTTACAAAGCGCCGCCACATTTTATGGATAATATTGTCATCGGAGTTGATCCGGCGGTTACGAGTTCAGAACACAGCGATGAAACCGGAATTATCGTTGCCGGGAAAGATTGCAACGGAAAAGTTTACATTTTGGAAGACGCCAGCGTCAATGCTCCGCCGGATCAGTGGTCGGACAAGGTCGTTCAGCTTTATCACAAGCATCATGCGAACAAAATTGTGATCGAAACTAACGCCGGCGGAGAATTATTGATCAATTTATTGCAATCGAAAGATCCGAATTTGCCAATAAAGCCAGTCCGCGCGAGCAAATCTAAGAGCGAAAGGGCCTTGCCTATAGTTTTACTGTATCAAAAGAAAATGGTTTTTCACGCTTCGCAATTCAGAATGCTGGAAACTCAAATGGCGACCTACGAACCTGGGCAAAAATCTCCAGACAGACTGGATGCAATGGTTTGGGCCGTCCGAGAATTATTCTCCATCAACGATCCGCCGAATCTGATTCCTTCAGTGTATGTGATATAATAAAAAA
>JAFQBQ010000214.1 GCA_017416635.1 Alphaproteobacteria bacterium
GCAAAACCATAAAAATTTGATATAACAAGATCCTAAGGAGAGAATCGAAATTTCTCTTCACTTAAATTTTCGCTCACAAGAATTTTCTTCAATAAAGTTTAAATTTATTGCAAAGATCCAATGACTGAGCGCGAACTTCTTTTTTCAGAGTTTCATAACTAGGTTGACCGTAGTTCGAAAGAACCGTGTAAATCAAATCAGCAACTTGTCGGAATTGCTCTGCGCCGAATCCTCTCGTAGTCATTGCCGGAGTTCCGATACGTATTCCTGATGCTTGCGACGGAGGTAATTTATCAAACGGAATCGCGTTTTTGTTGCAAGTAATTCCGACTTCGTCCAATTCGGTTTCTGCGATTTTTCCTGTCACTGACAACCGAGTCAAATCTACGACGGATAAATGGCTATCTGTTCCGCCGGAAACTATATCCAATCCCTTTTCTTTAAGTCGATTAGCCATAGCGATGGAATTTTCTAAAACTTTTTTCGCATATTCTTTAAATTCCGGACGCAACGCTTCGCCAAACGCAACCGCCTTGGCCGCAATCGAATGCATTTGAGGGCCTCCCTGCACTCCGGGAAACACAGCGCTGTTAATTTTCTTGAAAAGCGACTCGTCATTCGACAAAATTATTCCGCCCCGAGGGCCGCGCAAAGTCTTATGAGTAGTTGAAGTTACAACATGCGCATATTCCATCGGCGAAGGATATAAACCCGCAACGACCAACCCAGCATAGTGCGCGATATCTGCAAAAAGATATGCGCCAACCGAATCGGCAATTTCTCTGAAAAGTTTAAAGTCGATTTTTCTTGAATAAGATGACGCGCCGCAAATAATAACTTTCGGTTGATGCTGTTTTGCTAAGTCTCGAACTTGGTCATAATCAATGTAACCATCCTGATTTAATCCGTACGATACCGAGTTGAACCATTTCCCCGAAATAGTAGGAGCGGCGCCATGTGTAAGATGTCCGCCCATTGCCAATCCCATTCCGAGAATCGTATCACCAGGCTGAGCTAATGCATACAAAACTGAAAGATTCGCCTGAGCGCCCGAATGAGGCTGAACATTCGCGAATTTGCAATTAAACATTTTACATGCGCGTTCAATTGCCAAATTTTCCGCGACATCTACAAATTCACAGCCCCCGTAATATCTTTTTCCCGGATATCCTTCAGCATATTTATTTGTCATTACGCATCCAATGGCAGATAACACTTCTTTCGAAACAAAATTTTCAGATGCAATCAACTCAATTTGAGTTTGTTGCCTTTTAAATTCTTTTTCAATCGCTACGAATAATTCTTTATCTTGAACTTCTTCTTGAAAAAAATACCCTCGAAAATTCATTGCTATCCTCCAACCAATTTAGTGAAAAACGTATACGCAGCAGTTACTATTGTATATTCCGCTATTTTTAACAAGTCTATATGCAAAAGGCGTAAACGCTTTTTTTATTTCCATACCAAGTTCGCAATTTAAAAACAATGGCCAAACAATTTCGTGAAGGAAAAAGTCAAGTAATCGCCTGTGCCCCCGTTCTGATTGTTAGCTTAAGATAATCCTTCTACTTATTTCTCTTCGTCATTGCGAGGAGCGCAGCGACGCGGCAATCCCACAATAATGCACTTGGGTTGCCGCAGCATTTCATGCTTCGCAATGACGGTTTCGGTTCCCTTTACTTATTCTCTGCTCTCTTATACCCTGCCCAATCCTTAATATTCGCAGCGATGGCGGAGAGGGCGGTGTTCAAGTCGGCTTCAGAAGAAATATCAAAACGGAATTTCCCTGCGTCTTCCTGAGTGGTCGCTATTTTTGTTGTGCTACCAGTGTCTGACGCGCAGTCGTTCAGATACGAATAATCGAAATTTGTTGCTGTTCCCGTAATTTTATGCTTATACTGTGCCTGTTTGCGATATTTTATCAGATAGATCCTTGTATTTGCGACTGCTTTCAATTTCGTACACGCCGCTTTTGTTACATTTTTCACAGCATCAGTTGCTTCATAAGAGGCATTGCCTGACTGATCTTTATACCATGCGCCCTTGTGATATGCACTGTCGTAATATCCGGCATATAACATGGCATTGATTGGAAGAGTGAAGCCTCCTGACAAAAGCAAGTGTTTTCCATAAGAACGAAACCCGGTACTTGGAATTGTTTGCTCTGGAGAAAAATATATCCTAAAAATCCCAGGAAAATAACTAGTTAATCTGCAATCTTTTGATCTATTTATTCCGTACCAAATTTCCATCTTCGAGGCATTATTGCTTACATCTTCGAAGGTCACATAGTGATATTGATATAATCCCGATTTATTATAAAAATTGTTGTTTTCTCCAGTAAAGCACCAATTCGCAAATGACTCATCATAAAATGTGTTAGGATTTAAATTTTGTCCCTCTGTTCTACCAAATATTACCAAATTTTGATTGTATACTGGTTTGCCATTTACAGATTGAGAAAAATCAACAGAAGCACTCATCTCCGGCTGTCTTAATTTTTTGAATTCTATTCGTTTGCTCTGAACAGGCGGTAAAATATATTCGGCTCTGATGTCAGTTATAGTCATATTTGTAGTGTCGAAGGTGCAGCTGCCGCTTCCGCTTATGGTTTTCGACAAGGATTTAGGCTGATCTATATCTTGACTGATAACCTGAGTGTTATCGCTCAACCATATTACTCCATCGTGATAGGAGGTGTAGGACGTATTACCATTTATGGTATTTAATATAAAATTTCCATTTGCATAACAAATATCATTATATCTGTAATTTCCCGTCTGAGAGACCGTTAATTTTGAATGTGACGCAAAATTACATAAATCGGTTGAAGTGTATATTGTTCCTCTCAGATTTTCATTATCATTTGCTTCAGTTGTCCCCATAAGTAGGTTTGATCCGTAACAAAAACAGGTTCTTTTTCCTGGATTAATATTCCAACTTACGTCGCTCCAAGTTATGCAGTCCCTACTTCGTTTCAAAACATTAGCTTTATAATCTCTGATATACCAGTAGCCGTTAACATAGAAAGTTCCTCCTTCATACTGAGTATTATCACCATATGCCACATTAGGGGAAAGTGTGTTCCAAGTTATGCCATCAGCTGATGCTTTAAGTGTCCCTGCATGCGCAGTAATTGCAAAATATCTAGCGTTGTTTGCAGCATCAAACGAGTAAATAAATGGCTCATAATATAAATTGTAGGAAGATCCGGTAAATCCCGATGGTGCCCAAGTTTGACCATTATCATAACTAACATACGTTGTCGTATTATCTGGACAAGGCACATAAAACAAAGAATTGCCCCCTCCTATGGTAAACATAGCCTCCGAAGTGACAGGTCTATTGTTTTGAAGATTTTTCCAAGTTACTCCCCAATCATCACTATA
>JAFQBQ010000215.1 GCA_017416635.1 Alphaproteobacteria bacterium
CTAACCTCCTTCTTTGGTATCGATCCTGAAAATTCGCCTGCATCTAACTTTTCGCACAAATAAATGCACAGCGCGGAGCAACATAATATCGTAAACTTACTCATGACAACCTCCAAAGTTGAGATTATCCGAGACATTATTAAAAGGCAACGTGAAAATCAAATACAAATTAAAATTTCTATTATTAGAAACACCCATCCCCTGTTCTGTAAAAAATATTTTTCATAACTTATTGTTTAATAAACAAATTTTATAAATTAACGTAGAATATATGCATGATTTAGGGAAAAGGTATGTTATGAGCAATAAATTTGTGACAGTTTCAGTCTTAAGCGTTATGTTGAGTATTAGTGAAGCAAGTGCGATGAATTCTTCACCCGTGGATCCTTTACAGAAACCGGAAGTTTCGCTTGCTTCAATTGATCCTAATCAGGCGGCTAATGGTCAAATTAATCCAAATGACGTGATGATGACTCCAGGTCAGCTTCAGGCAACAGTTCTTGAACAAGCCAAACAAATAAAACAGCTGTCCATGCAGATAGGACTGCTGCAAAATTATTTGGGAATATATTTACTTAATGATGACGCGAGGTTAAATGAGATACGGGCGTTAAAAGAAAAAGTCGATCAAGCATACCAGGAAGCAGGGAATCCAGGCGCACCGCAAGCCGGCGGTCAGGGAGTCTGTATGCAAAATCCAACTCCGGAACAAATAGCCGAGATAGCGAGAAGAAAAGCAGCAGAAAAAGCACGCTGGGAAGCTTTAGCTGAAAAGAGAGAGAGGTACTACGCGCTCAAAGCGGAGCTGTCCGGACAAACCAAAGCACTTGTAAGCGAAATTTTAGCCCCATTTGAATCCAACAGCGTCATAAATAAAATGAATGCCATTAAAGTAATGCGTATATTGGAGGCCGCAGGTTTTGCTACAGAAAACAGGGAGCGTAAAGAACTTAATGAACCTTATTCATATACTATGGAATTACGTCTGCAAGAAGAACCTCCCCATTATGAAATTAGAAAAGACATTACTCAAGAGTACGGCTTTAGAATCGACGGATACGGTTATATGTACAAAAACTAAAGAGCTCTTTGCATTGCGCGATCTGGCAGTACTATATGATTGCAGCATGTCACCTATTTAAACTTAGTGCGGAAGCCGAAATGAGCTTCCGCTGAATGCGTTATTCTTTTGATTAAGATGAAAACGTGTTCCCCGCTTCTTTCAGCGAATCCATCGAATTAATATTGAAAGTCGCCATATCCGGAACGGTTTTTTTCGCTAATCCGGTCAGCACGCGCCCTTCACCTATTTCAACGCATTTTGTTACTCCGTGTTTTTGTGCGAATAACATACTCTCGCGCCAGCGCACTCGCCCGGTAATTTGCTTCAACAAAAGTTCGCTATCATAACTTTCTTCCGCATTCGCTGTAAAATTCGCGATAATCGGCTTTAAATTTTGGTTAAATGAAACAGTACTCAACACTTCTCTTAATTTTTCAACAGCCGACTCCATAAGACAACTATGAAATGGTCCACTGACTTGCAATTTAATTGCACGTTTTGCACCTGCCTTAAGAGACTCTTCCATCGCCGCATTTACAGCTTTTTCATGTCCGCTTATTACAATCTGCGCTGAAGAATTATCATTTGCGATTTGAACTGAACTTTCTGTAGTAGAACACTTATGAACTATAGTCTCGAGAACTTTAATATCCAATCCCAAAATCGCCGCCATCGCGCCTCCGCTTGGATACGCCTCCGCCATAGCTTTCCCACGTTGCCTCAAAATTTTTGCTGTATCACTCAACGATAAAGCTTTCGATGCGCACAGAGCAGAGTATTCCCCCAAGGAGTGTCCAGCGAAAAATGTTGCTTTATCACAAACATCAAAGCCAAATTCTGTTTGCAATACTCTTACAAGAGCCATACTTACAGTCATTAGCGCCGGCTGAGCATTTTCCGTAGAGGTCAGCTCTTCAATATCTCCCTCAAAAATTATTTTCGACAAATTAAATGAAATAGCATCATCGACTTCATCGAAAACTGCTTTTGCAACTTTGAAATTTTCGTAAATATCTTTGCCCATTCCCACTCGTTGAGAACCTTGTCCTGGAAATACAATAAGCATGTTTCCTCCATCATAATCAGCTGATACACTCAGTGTAACAGTATTTGGACTTGCAATAAACAAATGTTCAAAAAAATTTTTTGAAAAAAATATTGTTCTTGTAGAAAAATTAACTTTTTGTTAACTTTTTTGAACTAGCATGTAGACAATAGGGATCTGTGGAGCATCTGTATACCCGGGAAGATGATTCATTATCCGAAAGAATAAAAGGGATAAAATTTTTTGCAAGATATAGAAAAAATTTTAATGTGAAGAACGCACGAATTTCAATTAATAAAAGAAATTAATTTAAGTTCGCGTGGTTTTTTATCAATGAGAGACTGAGTTATTTCGTGTTTATGTGGGATGGTGTTGAAGACAATGCGAAGCATATAGTTCACGCTGACTTGCGTAGACATACTGCAAAGTGATAGAAAACTGCGCTTCGAAATAACTTCAACAGTGTGGAAGGGAACCGACGTGTTCCGGAAATGAAGAAGAGTCTTGCTCACGGGCTATTTGGATTTTTCGACAGCATTTTGGTTTCGGACTGCTTAGCATCCTTCATTTTCAATCGGATTACAGAGGTCTCTCGTTGTTAAAACAATTACACTACGCCAGTCAGAGCCGACTTGCAGAAATAACTTTTCTAGAAATTAGTTTTTTCTGCGGTCGGCATGTAATTTTTGAAAATTTAGTTTTTATCATCACTTCAAAGACTTTTCTGTAGAATGAAAAGCTCTTTATTTGCAATAAAAAAGGTTATTTTGATCTTAAAAAATTTTTTCTTTTTACATCTCCATAAAAAGTTTATGTTGCGGAGACTCTGCCGTATCAGAGTTACGATGCAATGCTTTTCCGTATTCTTATCGCTATTACAAAATGCATTATGACAAATCCAAATTTTCTGAAACGTTATTGAGAGAAGCGAAGCAACAAAGCAAAACACGCCGAATCGTCATCACGAGGAACAAAGTGACGGGTGATC
>JAFQBQ010000216.1 GCA_017416635.1 Alphaproteobacteria bacterium
AAAAATTCAGGAGTTTCAAGTAGCACGCAAGCCAACCCGAGCTTTTGTTTCATTCCTCCAGATAAAGCTCCCGCAAGGCGTTTTTGAAATTTTTTCAAACTTGTGAATTCCAGCAATTTTTCAAATTCATGCGGGACATTTTTTAAATCAGCATATAGTCTCAAATTTTCAATGACTGTTAAATCTTCGTACAAACCGAACTTTTGTGGCATGTATCCGATTTTTTTATTTAATTCAGATTTATTTGTTGCCGGATCCAATCCATTTACCAAAATTTTTCCGGATTCCGCAATGAGCATTCCGATAATCAATCTTATTAGTGTAGTTTTTCCCGAGCCGTCTGCGCCGATAAGTCCCGTAATTTTTCCACTTTCAATATTTAATGATAAATCATCGATCGCAGTTATGTTTGCGAATTTTTTTGTGACATGAGAAATTTCAACGGTATTCATCGACAGTCCATCATTTTACAACGATTTCAGATCGATTTTTATCGTCGTCGGCATTCCTTGACGCAAAAATTCATCGGTGTTATCGATATAAACTCGAATTTTGTAGACCAAGTTTGCACGCTGATCTATAGATTGCACCGTTTTCGGAGTGAATTCGGCAACAGGCGAAATATATCCAATTTTTCCGACATATTCACGCAATCTTCCAGTTTGTGGATCTGTTGTATCAGTAAAAACTTTTACTTTCATTCCATATTTTATATTTCCGAGATTTGGCTCACTGACGTACGCGCGTACCCACATCGGTTTGTTTTTGCAAATCGTATAAATTCCTTGACCTGCAGCAACTATCGCCCCCGGCTCCTGAATCCTCGTTGTTACAATTCCGTCGTTTGGAGCATAAATTTTTGTGTATCCTAACTGATTTTCAGCTAATTTTTCCGAAGCAATTGCCGCTTGATGCTCTGCTTCCGCCTTATCTTTATTCCTCAATAAAATATCAAGATCCTGCTGAGCTAAAACATTCTGTCGGCACAACGGAGCATTTTTATCATATTTCGCTTTTGCTTCCTTACTGACCGCTTCTGTTTGTTTTACGATTGCTGATGCTTTTTCTAGCGAATTTTTATAATCGTCGGATTCAAGTTCGGCGATGATTTCTCCTGCGCTGACAGAATCACCTTCTTCTTTGATCATACTGGAGATCTTTCCCGGAACTTGAAATCCCAACGTTACCTGCCTGATCTCAATATTTCCGTGAAGAACGAGTTCATCCTTAATTTCGTTCGTTGCTAAAAGATAATAAGCTGAACCTGCGACAACAAATCCTATAAAAACAATCAGTGCTAATTTCTTCATCTTAATCTTCTTTTTATTAAATATTTTCAAAAACTAAAATATATTATATCATAAAAATTTAATCTTGTCGAGATTGATTCCAAAAAAATTTTAATAAAAAAATCTTAAATTTAATCTGCAGTAATTTCTCAAAAACGGCAAATCACATACACACTTTAAATTGCTAGATGAAAATTTTCCGACCATCCATTGATAAAAATTGCTATTAGATTTACCCTTCCCTCGAATTTGTTAAAGTTGAAAGGAGTTTTCGTAAACTATGAGGAAGTTTATTTTAAATCCGTTGGTTCAGTTAATTTTCGCAATGATAATTTGTTCTTGTTGTTATTCTGCGCTGTCATCTGAATCCATCAGATTTTTCCTTACTATAAGTACAGGTTTACGGGAATTACTTGTTTTCGTTTTACCTTTCTTACTTTTTAGTTTTATTGCTGTCGCTCTTTCTGCTATTCCGCGCGAGGGAATGCTTTTCGTTTTAGGACTAATGGTTACAGTCTTAATTTCGAATTTTACCAATATTCTGCTTTCGGGAGCTGTCGGGTTCCTTATGCTTTCCGGAAGCCATTCGCGCGAACTGGTAGAAAGCGGAGTGACATTTGCACCATTCTTTGAGTTGCATTTGCCGGCTATTGCCAGTACTTCGTTTGCGCTTACAGCAGGAGTTGTTGTTGGATTCATAAATTCGCTCAGGCCGAATTATTATGTAACGCTGATTATAAAAACGTTACATGCTTGGGTTATGGCGTTCATGAAAAGATTTTTCGTGCCGCTGCTTCCGCTTTTCGTTTCGGGATTTTTACTGAAACTGTTTGCGGAGGGTCGTATGACCGGGTTCGTTTCGGAAAATTCGGGAACGTATATTAAAATGTTCGGATTTCTGTGGTGTTATTTGGGACTTTGGCTTGCTGTCGCTGCATCGTTCAAAAAAGATCGCATGGTCGAAATTTTTAAAAACGCGTTTCCGGCGATTGTTACAGCTTTCAGTACTATGTCGAGTGCTGCGGCTCTGCCTCTTTCGTTGCAAGCTGCAGAAAAAAACACGAAAGATAAAGTGCTGGCCGATGCAGTTATGCCTTTGACGCTGAATTTTCATATGGTTGGAGACACAATTATTGTTCCAATTCTTGCTCTGATGGTTGCGTTGACATTTAATCATCCGTTGCCGTCGGTTCCAGAATTTTTAATGTTCGGAATTTTCTTCGTGCTTAATAAATTTGCCGGAGGCGGAGTTCCAAGCGGGACAATTATGGTAACGGTTCCAGTTTTGCAAAAGTATATGGGATTCGACGATGCAATGATCGCGTTTACTATCGCACTTTATGGAGTGATCGATCCGATAGCGACATCGGGAAACGTCGCCGCGAATAATTTCTTCGTCGTGATTTTCCAAAAAATCAGAAGATTCGTAAAACGCTCCGCAGAAAAGGTGTGTCGCAAAGAAGAGCAAACAAGGCGATAAATTAGTTTCAAAACATCGGGGCATTTCGTATAATGCCTCGTGTTATTTTTTCAACAACTTCATTTCTCCGGCGAAAGGAACCTTGATCCCTTCTTTCTGGAATTTTTTCAGTAAGCGGTCGTATATTTCGTAATTTAAAAGATGACCATCGATAGAAGGATCGGTTTTCAGCGTCCAATACAATCTAACGCCCTCTCTATCGGAAAGTTTTACGCCGTGGATCTTAACATCTTCGTATATAATGTCAGAAAACTTCGGATCTTGGCGAAGTTCTTCCACGACACATTGTAATAAATTAGATGCTTTTTCGATATCAGTATCCGGGGACAGTAACAAGTGCTCACTATGACAGAAGTATCCTCGAGAATGATTCGTAATCGACTTCACAATATCATATGGGATGATGTGCAAAGAACCGTCAGGTGCTCTTATTGTTAAAACTCTTACAGAAATATTGGTGACGATTCCAGTTATATTATTAATCGTAACAAAGTCACCGACACAGAATTGATTTTCCAACAATAGTGTAATACCCTGCAAAAATCCTTTAATGATATCTTTCGCTGCGTTTCCTACGGCCAATCCGATCGCCGCTAACGCCGTAAACAACGGGAGTATATCTACGCCTAACATGGAAAGCACTGTACATAAAGAAATTCCAACAAGGAATACATTCACAATTATTGAAATTATCGGCATGAAAGTGACTAACCGTTCTTTGTGTCCGCTTTTCGCTTTTTCAATCATTGCAGATGAGAACTCTTTGAAAGCATTATATAAGGTCACTGTAGCGAATATTACTAACGCTGATTTCATCAGAGCATTGTCGAAAATATATTTTTCTACATGTATGCCGACGTACCAAAGTGAAACGACTACCGCCGTAAGGTACATGTAGACTGTTAAGACGTCGCAAATCCAAATTAAATTTTTGCGGCGGGACAATTCGGAGTTTCTAGCATTTTTTCCTGATTCTAAACTTTCCAGTTTTCTAATAACTCTATTAACGATGATGGCAGCGATCGATTGCAAAACAATCATAACTATTACGCAGGAAAAAATAATACATATGTTGTCGCACAATTCTTCAATTGGATTTGGCGTTTGCTGAGAAGCGGGAAGATGCGAAAACAAAACGCTAGTCATTCCCAAAGCCAAAATATAAACGAATTTACTATTAACAAAATTAACCATATGCGCGCCTATGGAATATTCGGAAGTCCTTTCGATGATGAAAAACTGAGAAATAATATTCCTTGCGAAATAAATTTCGGCTAAATAGTAAATAAGCATAACAGCAGAAGGTATGCCGACCAATGCATATATAGTCGCAGCTCGAGGAGAATAGGCCTGGATGTTTAATGTTGCGGCGATAATTAAGAAGGACACCGTTGTAATTCTGTGACATCTTGTACAGAAGCTATCCTCCAGTATTAGTCGAGTAAGCTTAGCTGAAAGTAGCTCAAAGTTTACTAACGTATAAACAAATACTGATATCGCAGAGAACATTGCAACAGGAAGTATGACTACATTCGAAATAGGCAATCTAAACGACCAAGCAGATGTTAAATATGCAAGCACTTCAAGTCCAAATCCCGAGCAAAAGACAGCAGTGACTATTCCGAGAAACAACATGATAATTTTATCAAATTTATTGTCTTTTACTTTTTTAATTCTTCGAAATTCTGTATCTAT
This sequence comes from Alphaproteobacteria bacterium, assembly GCA_017416635.1. Taxonomy (GTDB): domain Bacteria; phylum Pseudomonadota; class Alphaproteobacteria; order UBA3830; family UBA3830; genus UBA3830. The sequence continues at coordinate 4,465 of JAFQBQ010000216.1, forward strand.
CAAAAACTTAGAAGTGAAATAAGGCAGTGCTAGCACTGCACAAAGAAGCGCGTTCGAAACAATTATCGAATGAGAATTTTTGTTCGAGAGTATGAGGGAAATTGCTTCCCAAATTTGTTGAAAGAAATATTCCAAAATTTTCCCCCTACAACATAAAACCGATCTATTCTACAATACATGATACGATAAATATATTAACTAAAGGTAAATATTTTGAGTATTATTGCCGATATTAAAAATTACATAAAAAATTTAGTGTTTCCGGTTACGTGCGTTTGCTGTCATGAATTCACTGATCATGAGGGCTTATGTAATAGGTGTTGGTCTAAGATCAAATGGATTTCACATCCTCATTGCGATGTTTGCGGAACCCCATTGCAGCTAGGTGTTCAATTGTGCGAGGAATGTCGTCAGCAGAGGAATAAATATTTTTTCGATAAGGCCGTTTCTGTTTTTTTATACGATGATTTTTCAAAAAGAATGATTCTTCGAATGAAAGACGAAGATGAAACTTATCTCGCGCCGATTTTATCAATATGGTTATTTAGAATTATTCAAGACTTCGTTAATGACATTGACTACATTATTCCTGTTCCGACAGATTTCTTCAGAAGAATGTCGCGCAAGTATAATCCGCCTGAATTATTGGCTCGTGAATTAAGTCAGCTAGCAAATATTGTATATGAACCGCGATTCTTGAAAAAGAAAACAACATTTGTCCGGCAAAAACAATTAACCAGAAGAGAGCGGCTTAAAAATTTATCCGAAAGTTTTGCGATTGATGAAAAATTCGATGCTTTTTTGCAAGATAAACGAATTTTACTAATTGACGACGTTATAACTACGGGCGCAACAGCAAACGAATGTTCCAAGATTCTCAAAAAACACGGCGCAGCGAAGGTGTATGTTGCGACAGTCGCAAAAGTCATTCTCGGGAAAAAGCACTCCGATTAAATTTGGATATTTTGTCACAAAATTAACTAATATTTAATTGATTGTTAATATTATGGATTGAGTGATTGAATCAAGGATAGTGAATGGAACAAGAGTCGGCAAATAACAATTATGCAGAAGACTACTATGTTGAAGCATTTCATAAATTGGAAAAGGAAAACGAAAATTCGTGGAATTTTGGGGCTGCAATTGGAGGAACAGCTTGGCTCATCTATCGAAAAATGTATGCATATGCTTTTTTGTTCACTTTGTTGGATATTTTCACAATTTTTATGATGAATATGGTTGCAGGTGAAAATTTTGGTCACGTATATTTTTTGATCGCGTTTCCTATAAGGGTATTTGTTTTCGGACATTACGGAAACAGAGTGTATTATGAAATTGTAAAAGAAAAGATTTCTAAAGGATATCATTTACTGGAGAAATATCATTTGTTTTCTAACTCGTTGGTCATTGTTGCCGTATTATTACTTTGGTTGGCTTAAAATTTGGATGGGCGAGCAAAATGTCTTCGGAAGATTTGTTGAGCAAATGGATTGGTCTGAATTTATTTTTGCTTTTTCTTTCTGGAGGTTGCTTTATTATTGATAGAGTTGCTTGCTCATATTATAAAATTGAGAAAAATGAGGACGAAAAATTTGATT
>JAFQBQ010000217.1 GCA_017416635.1 Alphaproteobacteria bacterium
CACATTTTCGACACGTGCATTCCTACATTTTTGCATTACAACACTGCGTTAGTAGTTTTTGCATTGCTTGGAATTTGGTTACTGGGATAAATTCTAAAAATGCCTTTGTGGTAATTTCTAGGTGCTCATCAATTTATTCGGTTTGTGTTATAGAGTTGCACAATGGATAAGTAGATAATTATTTATTGTAACTATAAAATGGCAACACCACAATTATGGCGTTGCCATAGAGGACTTTTTAGACCTTATCTACGCCGACAATTTGCGAGATGTTCAGACCAAATTTTTTCACGAGCTTCTCGGTCTTGAGCTTGAGCTAACGAATTGGCTATGCCGCGCGGAATCTGCAAGTGCATGTAATCCATCGGTTGTCGCCAATTTCCACCCCATTCGGAAAATCCATAGTATTTGAAGATCTCCACTTGTTCTGAAGTTATCATGCCTTTACGAATCTTTCCTCGATTCAAGAATCTATCATCTGATCCCTCTTCCTGTATAACGACATCTAAAACGGATTGAATTTCATCCTCAGAAATCCCTATTTCAGCTAATTCTCTTCGAATTGTTTCATCATCATCTGCTCTATCTTTTTTCCTTGTCGGAATCATCACTCCTTCAATAACATTGAAAGATGGATTCATCAGATAATTCACGTCTATCGCGGCACCTAAAGCATGCAAAGACACTCTTCCTCCGCCTCTTATCTCTCTTGGTGCAAAACTAGAGGCGGTATATATAGGGAATTGCTTTTCTTTCAATGTCGAAAATATTTCTACGACATCATCTTTCGCTACGTCGACTACAGTTATCGGTAACTCTTTTGGAGCTCCGGTGAACGAAATACACTCTACACTAAAAGGAGAGAGTTTTTCACAACTAATTGCCCCTTCTACCGTAGCTGACATCAGCAATCCAAATACAAAAACTATGCTTAATATCTTTTTCAAAATCATTTTTTATCTCCAATCTTAATTAAGACTGCATTATATATAGTGCTAATATTCAATCAGATCAAATTTCCAACTTCTGCCTGATCTTTTTTCTCTATTGAGTTATTTGCTTTGGTTTCGTATTATTTCAGTAGAAGTTTTAGGGAGAAAATATGACTGAAGAAACTCAGCCGCAAGGTGAATTTAATATTATTGCACAATATACGAAGGATTTTTCGTTTGAAAATGTGACGCCGGCAGCGACTATTGCTCAAGCAAAGGAACAGCCGAATATTGATGTTCAGTTGAAGGTAAATGCTGAAAAATCTGCTGACGGGAAATCTTACATTGTTTCGCTGGTTACAAATATTCAGACGAAGTTGGGCGCGACTACATTGTTTGTTCTTGATTTGACTTATGCAGGGGAATTTGTGATAAACGGTTTCGAGCAATCGATGCTGGATATAATTTTATATATTGAATGTCCTCGCATACTGTTTCCTTTCGTGCGTAACATTATTGCGACAGCAGTTAACGAAGGAGGCTTCCCTCCATTGTACTTGTCTCCAGTAAATTTTGCAGAATTATATCAGCAGCAACTGGAAGCCAAAAATCAGACTAAGCAATAAAGGTTATTTTTGAATACAAATTTAGATTCAAGTTTAAGTTTTGATTTTGATGCGGAAGTTAGCTCTTCTGGTAAGGAGCAGCTTCCGCTAGAACCTTTTGCATTCGGGAAAAAGGCTAGACTAGTTGACGGTTCGGGATTTATTTACAGGGCGTTTTATGCGATGCCTCAAATGGTAAATAAAAAAGGAGAGCCAGTCGGAGCGGTTTACGGATTCTGCTCTATGATGCTGCCCTTGTTGAATCAGCAAAATGATTTGTTTTGCGTAGTCCTTGACGCAGGAAGAAATACTTTCCGAAATGAAATTTATCCCGAATATAAAAGTAATCGCGCAGAAACTCCAGCAGACTTAAAGTCACAATTTTCGAAATTGCTAAAAGCTTGCGAAGCGTTTGGTCTGCCGGTTATCGAAATGAATGGATATGAAGCAGATGATATTATCGCGACTTACGCAGCGAAATTGTCGAAAGTCGGATATAGTGTTGAAATAGTTTCTTCAGATAAGGATTTGATGCAGCTTGTTTCGGATAATGTATGCTTGTTTGATCCGGTAAAGTCTAAAACCATCGGAAGAGATGAAGTTTTTCAGAAATACGGAGTTTATCCAGAGCAGATGATAACTTTACAAACGTTGATGGGCGATAGCACTGATAATATTCCAGGAATAAAAGGAGTTGGTCCGAAAACAGCAGCGAAATTAGTTAATCAGTTCGCGACAATTTCCGAAATGTATGAAAATATTGATTCGGTCACTCCCTTGCGGATCAGAGAAATGTTAGCAGCGCAACGAGACACTTTGAAAATTTCAGAACAGCTTGTGACTTTGCGTCGCGATGTTCCTATTGACGAGAAATTTTCCGAACTTACCGTTAAATGGGATGAAAATCGCCTGTTAGAATTTTTCAGTGATAATGAATTTTATTCTTTAGTCAGGAGAATAAAAAACGGAGCCGTGTGTAGGTAGATTTAAATTTTTTTGTTTTTGTTTTTCCTGGATAATTGTATTTGGTTTTGGTTCTTACACTGGACTTAGTCTTGCGGCTAATGTATAGTGTCGAGCAGATTCTGTTTTTGGCAGATGAAATTTTAGCTAGAGGTAAGTGATGGAACACGTTAAAGTTATTTTATTGCAAAGAGTTTCGAAGCTGGGAGTAATCGGTGATGTTGTAAATGTGAAACCGGGTTTTGCTCGGAATTATTTGCTCCCGAAAAAAATAGCTTTGAGAGCTACGCAAGCGAATATGAAGTATTTCGAAGAACAAAGAGCTCGCATTGAAGCGGAAAATGAAGCGACGAAAGCAGCAGCTCAGCAGACCGCTGAAAAAATGGGAAATATCGCAATTACATTGGTTAGACAGGCCAGCGAAAAAGGACAGTTGTATGGTTCTGTTACTGCTCGCGATATTGCCGCTGCGATTCGTGAGTTGGGTTACAAAGTCAGCGCAGGTCAAGTTTGCTTGAATGCTCCGATCAAAGTTTTGGGAGTTTATGACCTCAATGTAGATTTGCATCCGGAAGTTTCAGTCGCCGTGAAATTAAGTGTTGCAAAGTCTGAAGAAGAAGCTCAGCAGCAAATTTCTGATACTCCGGCAGAAAACGCCTAATTATGAAACAAGTATTGACTCCTGAAGATATGAATCTGTTGGAGCAGCGTATACGTGAGACGACGCCTGCTCCCTGGAGCGTCATCGAGAAAGATGGGGTCGATACTGTTTGGGTTTCTCCAAATTTGGATGGAAATCCTATCGCATTGTTTGATTATCGTGATGGAGCTCAAAATAGGGCGGATGCGTATTTTGTCGTTGCGGCCAGAGAATATATGGAAGTAATGATAAATGAAATCAGAGAACTGCGGAAACGAGTTTTGGATTTAATTCAGTCCAACAATATTGAATTTCAAAAAAGAATAGATCTTCAGACAGAGTTAAGTGAACTGAAGAAAATTTTAGATAAATCAAATGAACATATCTAGATTTATATTTGGTGATCCTTTAAAAACAGAAAATATGTCGGCAGAACACTTGAGCAAAACTAAAGCTCTTGCGGTTTTTGCATCAGATGTGTTGTCTTCTGTCGCATACGCGACCGAAGCCATTTTGCTTTCTTTAGGTGTTGCATTATCGGTGTCTTATTCTATTCCGATTTCGTTAACAATTATCGCGCTGATGTCTATCATTATATGTTCTTATTGGCAGACATTGAAAGCATATCCGAAAGGCGGCGGCGCTTTTGCAGTCGCGAAAGAAAATCTCGGAGAATTTTTTGGATTAATTACGGCGGCGGCGTTATTCATAGATTATTCTTTAACCGTTGCTGTTAGTTTGTCCGCGGGAACGTTTGCAATTATTTCTGCGCTTCCGATTTTGGCAGATCATGCCGTTTCTATTTGCTTGGTAGTTCTTTGTATTGTGACTATTTCCAATTTGCGAGGAACTCAAGATTTGGCGGGTGTTTTTGCGATTCCGACTTACAGTTTTATTTCCGCGCTGGCATTACTTTTGATTTGCGGATTATTTGTGCCTGCGGAAACGCCGGATAGTTCTGTTCAAGATTTGCAACAATCAATGACGCAAGGCGTAGCGACTCTTGCAATATTGCGAGCTTTTTCTTCTGGATGTTCTGCTTTGACGGGAATCGAAGCAATTGCTGGTGGTGTTACTGCATTTAAAGTGCCACAATATAAAAATGCGCGAATTACATTGCTTATTATGGGGCTGATTTTGGGCAGTTTGTTCTTCGGAATTACATATTTAGCTCATAAATTTTGTATAATTCCGAATTTCTCTGAAACTGTACTGTCTCAAATCTCGAAAAAAACGTTCGGAACGGGAATTTTTTATTATACACTTCAAACTCTGACCGCTTGCATATTATTTATGGCGGCGAACACCTCTTTTGCGGGTTTCCCTCGTTTGGCAGGAGTGTTGGGAAAAGAAAAATATCTTCCAGGACGTTTTGCGAACTTGGGAGATCGTTTGGCTTATTCTAATGGAATTATCGCCCTAGCAGTCGTTGCATTTTTTCTCATAACTTGTTTTAAAGGACAAACTCAGGCCTTACTTCCCCTCTATGCTTTGGGAGTTTTTATCTCATTTACATTGTCTCAAGCGGGAATGGTAAGATTGCAAATTCGAGAACGTCAGAGTAATTGGCAGATTAAAGCATTAATAAGTGCAATTGGTGCGGTTGCCACTTTTGTAACGTTGCTTATCATCATCGAAAGCAAATTTATCGATGGTGCCTGGATGGTTTTAATCTTGATTACCTCACTGTTTTTCATGTTTAAAAAAGTGAGAAAAAGATATACCGAAACAGACAGCGAATTAGATTTGAAAAGTGGCGGATTAAATAAGTATTTGATTCATCATCAAAATTTGCGCCCAAAAGTAGTTGTTCCTGTTTCGAAATTACACAAAGGAACGTTGCAGGCATTAAATTTTGCGAAATCATTATCAGATGACGTAACGGCAGTTGTTGTTAATGTAAATTCTCGAGAGACGGAACGACTTAAATTAGTTTGGCGATCAATGAATTTTTCCATGCCGTTGGTAATTTTAAGTTCGCCATATCGTTCGATAGTAAATCCGTTTTTGGAATTTTTGTTCGAACAAGACGACAGGGATCCTGATCGCGGAAAATCTATTGTTGTTATGTCGAGTTTCGTTCCGACGAAATTATGGCACAATCTTTTGCACAATCAAACCGCTGCCGTTTTCAAAACCGCACTGCTTTATAAAAAACACGACAGCCAAAACACGAGAATCATCGTCGAGATACCTTATCAGATGAAACAGAATAATTCGTAAATTTAATAGTGATGTCGAAAAAAATTAAGAGTCATTGAGAAGGA
>JAFQBQ010000218.1 GCA_017416635.1 Alphaproteobacteria bacterium
AAGTGCTGTTGCAGGAATCGCGATGGGATTGATTATCGACGATAACGGCAAGTACGTCATTCTGAGCGATATCATGGCGGAAGAAGACCATCTTGGCGATATGGATTTCAAAGTCGGCGGAACGGCAAACGGCATTACTGCTCTGCAAATGGATATTAAGGTCTCCAGCGTGACTTTCGATATTTTAGAAAAAGCGCTGAAGCAGGCGAGGGAAGGACGTCTGTTCATTCTTTCTGAAATGAACAAAGGAATCAGCGCACCGAAGAGCGAATTAAACGAGTACGCTCCGAAAATGACATTGTTCTATATTCCGAAGGATAAAATCCGCGAAGTCATCGGAACGGGCGGAAAGGTGATTAATGAAATTATCGCCGAAACAGGCGTTAAAATCGATATTGAAGACGACGGTAAAGTAACAGTCGCGTCACCTAATTCGGCTTCTTTGAATAAAGCGGTTGATTGGATTAAAGAAATCGCGTTAGATCCAGTGGAAGGTACGGTTTACACCGGAAAAGTCGTTAAAATCATGGAATTCGGAGCGTTTGTTCGATTCTACGGAACGAAGGAAGGCTTGGTTCACGTCAGCGAAATGCAGGATACTCGAGTCGAAAACGTGAGCGATATTCTCAGCGAAGGCGACGAGGTCAAGGTCCTATTCTCGGGATATGACAGCAAAGGCCGCGCGCGTTTGTCCATGCGCTTGAACAAAAAATCGGAAGAAAAATCCGATTCCGATGTGATGAGCGTAAAAAAGTGCAGAAAATGCTCAAACAAGAAAAATAAGTCCGACAAAAAAAACTAATCAGTAAACTTCCCCTTGCCACATAGGTGAGGGGAGGTTTTTTTAAATCTATTAACATTTTTGAAAAAAGTTCGGTGATAAAGTCATGACAGAGTGAATTAATTAATAAGGTGAATGTTATGAAAAATATAGTAATGGCAATGTCGCTTTTTACATTGTTAAATGTTGTGAATGAATCGGCAGCGATGAATTCATCGTTTGGAAAATCGTTTTCTGCATATGACGAAGTAAAGCATGCAATCGGATTTTATTCCATAAAAAAAGTTCAAGGTGAAGATATCAATAAAAATGAAGAAGATCGGCATGCTTTGTTTTGCTATGCGATTCAAAAGGGGTTAAACAGCGTTGTGGAAGAGCTTATTTCTCAAGGAGTAGATATTATCCATGAGCAAGATGAGGATGGCCGAGAGGCTCTTCATTATGCAGTCTGTGCAAATTCAGTTAGTATGGTAAATCTACTGTTTAAACGGGGTGCCAATATTAATGCCGAAAGTAAATGGGGAACGCCCCTTCATTATGCAATTTGGCAGGGATTGGATGAGATGGTAACCTTACTAATTAAGCTAGGAGCAGATGTAAATAAGAAAGATCCGTATGGTGACTCACCGCTTTGCACCGCGCTTTGGAGTGGAGCGGATGAGATAATGGAGCAGCTTATTTCTGCGGGGGCTAAAATTGATACAAGGGATTCGTTTGGCTGTACATTACTTCATCTAGCTGCCTTGCGCGGTAATGAAAAGTTTGCAGAAAGGCTTATTTTGGCAAAAATGAATATTAATGCAATAGACAAAAAAGGAGTAACTCCGTTAAGTTATGCGGGAAAAGGGTCTTCCATGTATCAATTACTTTGTTCTTACGGGGCGACAAAATAATCCATTTTTACATTCAGCTAAATTAGATCTTGATATTGATCGTTTTTTACCATAGTTTTCGTTTGATGCTGAAATATTTACTTGTATTGAAAAATTCCTAAAACTCAAAATTTGCCGTTTTCTTGACATATTTAAAATTTATGATAATATAAGCCAATCTAGTTGCTTGAGTTTAATTAAGAAAGTTAATGAAAGGTTAATATTATGAAGAATATAATTGTCGCTATGTCGTTTTTGCCATTGGTTGTGTGGGGTGACGAAGATTTTGGAAATAAATTCATTGCTAGTCAACCAACTCAGAAAATTAATCAAACAACAGAAAATAACAATATCAATGTGAGACTTAGAAAGCCTCTAACTAGTTCAGATAAAAAACACGCTAAGATGATTAATAGAGAGGATTATATCGATTGGATCATAAAAGGTCGTAAGCCGTTGTTTGTTTATGGAAAAAGAAACGCGCAAAAAGAGTTTGATAAAAGGAAATATATTGATCCTAATGTAAATGCACAGGATGATTCAGGCAATCCTACTTTATTTTTTAGTGCGGTGAAGAAAGGTGATTTTCCTACTGCAGCGGAATTAGTTCGAAAAGGTGCTGATGTTAATGCTAAGGATGAGAGAACTCCGTTGCATTTCGCTGCAGAAAATAACAGCAAAGAGATCGGAGAGCTTTTAATTAATAATGGAGCTGAAGTTAATGCCAAAGATTATGAGGGATGGACCCCTTTGCATTTAGCTGCAGCACATAATAGTAAGGATATTGGAGAGATTCTGATTAGCAATAAAGCAGAAGTCAATGCCAAAAATGCCTGGCAAGACTCTCCACTGAGTCTGGCTTTTAATACAAACAGTAAAGGGATGGCGGAGCTTTTGATAAATAAAGGTGCAGATATCAATACGGCAAATTATCACGGTACTACGCCGCTGCTTTTGGCTATCGGAAAAAATATGCCGGAAATAGCTAAACTTTTGATCGCTAAAGGTGCAGATATCAATGTGAAAAATGTAGACGGATTTACTCCGCTACTTTTAGCTGTTGATAAAAATATTACAGAAATAGCTGAACTTTTGATCGCTAAGGGAGCGGAGATCAATGTTAAGAATAGTTGGGGAGACACTCCGTTACTTTTAGCAGTAAAAAATAATAACGAAGGGATTGTAGAGCTTTTGATAAGTAAAGGGGCAGATATTCGAGCTGAAAATCGTTATGGTAGCAATTCGTTGCACTATGCAGTAGGCGGGCATAATAAAAAAATTTCCGAAATTCTGATCGGCAAAGGTGTTGATATTAATATAAAAGATCACAACGGTAGAACACCGATGCATATTTTGGCTCAGAGTGGCGATAGTGAAGACATGGTTGAGTTTCTGAAAGGAAAAGGCGCCGATATTAATGCGAAGGATAATGATGGTAGAACGCCATTGCATTTAGCTGCTTTGTTCAATCTGAATGAAAATATGATCGAGATTTTGATTCGTAATGGTGCAGATATTAATGAGAAGGATAATGGTGGTAGAACGCCGTTAAACTTAGCGTCCAAGGATAATAACGAAAAGACGGTCCAGATTTTAATCAGCAATGGCGCCGATACCAATGTTATTGATGCTGCAGCTGCCATAGCTTCGACTAACAACAACGAAAAGAAAAAGAAGCCTCATCTACGCAAGCGTCGTCCACTTAGACGAGCTAAGAAATAGCATCCTTGGATTGTAATTTTTGAAGGTAAGCTTTCGAGTTTTGTATTTTTGTGCTCGAAATAAGCTTTGAGGAATCTAATTTTGGCTTTCTTCGTTTGAGTTATTGGTTTAGTATGCAGTCATTATGGAAGAAAAACGATTAATACAATCTTACGGGCGAAAACGAGCGCGCGGGCTTAGCGATGCGCAGAAAACCAACTTAGAATCTCTGTATAATTTGTATGGAATTTCTGTTCCAGAGGTCGAAACAAATCCGAAAGATTTTTTTCTGAACGATTACAAGCAAATGTATTGCGAAATAGGTTTCGGTAATGGCGAACATCTGATTCAAATTGCTAAAAATCATCCAAACATAGCGTTTATAGGCTGCGAGCCTTTTGAAAACGGAGTTGCGGCAACGTTGGCAAAGATACATGAGCAAAAACTTTCGAATGTCAGGATTTATAAGGGAGATGTTCGTGTTCTATTGGATAAAATCGAAGACAGCTCTTTTGATTGTTTTTACGTGCTGTTTCCGGATCCATGGCATAAAAAGCGTCATCACAAACGTAGATTGCTGTCCGAGGATTTTATAAAAACATTGCAGCGGAAAGCGAAATCCGAAGGACAACTGGTTATAGCTACCGATTGCGAGGATTACATGCAGCAAATTCAAGAAACATTAAAAACACTTAATCTCTCGTATGAGTACGACTTGAACACTCTTCAAGAAAAACCAGACTGGTTCTTAAACACAAAATACGAGAGCAAAGCAATTTCGCAAAACCGTCCGTGTTATTATCAAAAAATAGCAGTTAACACGAAATAACTTAGGTGTTTTCGTTGAAAAAATACAGAAACAAAGAGGCCAAAGCCTCTCTGTTATCAAATTAACGTTACTGCCAAGCGACTGACAGATTTATAGTTCTATAAGCAGTATTTTTCTTTGCCGGGTTGAACGACAAACCGAGCTTATAACCAAGCTGAACAAGCTCAGCATCTGGCAACTTGCTTGCGTAGTATTCCTTACTGAAGGCGCTTCCTACAGCGAAGTGGTTACTTGGGCTTAATTTGGCTTGAGTTTTCTCCACCTTACCGAATGCGTCAGTCAGTTTGGCAAGACATCCCATGGCTTCCCGGGAAAGCGAGGCATTTAGCTTTTTGCTCTTTTGTACGAATCCTTTTATGTTATTGACATCATCTATTTGATTCTGAGAAATTTGCCCCAATGTCATGGTTGCCACAATGACCGGGGCTGGGCCGCCAGTGGTTTTGGTATTTGTGGTCACATACTGATTTGCGGCTGGTTGACCTGATTGCTGGCCAATCTTACTTAGAGCGTTCGAATCTGAACTAACTAATGCAAAAACCGCACTACAAACCGCCGCAATTACTAATTTATTTTTCATGTCATTTCCTTTCAATATAATATAAATTACCGACACTTTCATGATCTATCAGCACTTAAGCAAAGAAATCAAACAACCTCCTGCTTCGATGCTGCTACATCCTTCTTAGTTTGACTCTATTACTTAAAAGTAAAGAATTAGTTAATTTGTGCTTAAATTTTATTTTTAATTTCAACAAGATAATTAGATTGTTTGAAATTAACATTTTTCCGTTGATTGAATTGAAGTTCTATTAATATTCCCCCTTCTTGTATTATCTATATTTAGGGTTGAAAAAATCAAGGTTGTGTATTACTCTGATTCTAGTTTTAATTGAGGTATATATATGAAAGACAAATTAATAGTGGTTGTGTAGTTAGAGTAATGGGTGTTTATAATTTTTAATTGATTGAAAGGAAATATATATGAGAAATAAATTATTAGTGGCGTCGGCGCTTAGTGCCATGTTCGCTTTGGTTTGTTCGGATTCGGATGCTCTGAATCGTTTAGGAGGGCGTCAGGTAGGTCCTCAGCAGAATGAACCATCTGTTCAGGTTTCACCAGAAAGGCAAGAAGCAGAAAGGCAGATCGCAGAAAAATTTAACCGCATTGATCCTTATAAAGACGATCCTTCTAAAAGTTTCATAAATAGGTATATTAAGCGTGAGGGTTCGTATGAAAGATTGGTTGAATTTTTTACTAAAAATCCGGGTGAACCGGAAAGAGAGGTTGTGGTCAGGAAAATTTTTGACGGTTCCACTGAAAGAACTTTAGAGAAGTTTAATCGCGTTGTTAGTGTGTTGAGGGAACAAGGGACTGAGTTAGAACAAAAATTGGAGTGGATTAATGGCAAATCTGGAAAAGCAGCGGAAAGAATCAGATCTGCTTTACAAAATCCTTTTGAAAAAAGAGGCGAGGTAGTTCAGCTTATAGATTTTATTGACTCAATAAATGACGTTGGTGATGAGAGTGGTAGGTCGTTTGTAGAGATAACATTAGACGTGTATAAAAAACTCTCAGCAAATATTGCTAGTCCGTCAGCACTTGCTGGCCAGGTCAAAATAACAGAGCCTTTCGAAAAATTCAGAAAGAAACTAGCGGAAAGTGTTCCTCTGCGCGATGCGAGTGAAGGTGAAAATTGTGAAAAGTGGGCGAGCATTTTAAGTGGAAGTACGGACTATATCAGTTTAATTCCTCTCACTAATCTTTCGGAAGGGCTGGATATATTGGTGAAATCTTTGTTGTATCCTTATAAAAAGGCAATGAAGCAGGCGTGGAACCACGCTCGTCGCCAAGCTCATTAATGGGAGAGAGTTCAAACCAGACCGTGATGGTCGCTGTTTAGTTGCACAACAAAGAGGAGGGGGCTTGCTTAGTGCTTGCCCTCTCTGTTACGGTCTTCGTGGATGTTATGTATCTTGTCGTTTTAAACAGCGATTAATTTTGGTGGACGAACTTTTCTGCAAACGGAAGCAGAGAAAGGTTCGTCATGATCTTTGCTTCTTTGTAAGAAGAGACTGGCTTCCCGGATTTGTCTGCAAGGACGCCTCCTGCTTCTCGAATTAATAATGATCCGGCGGCGATATCCCAGTCATTCGGAGCAGCACTTCCGTAAATTATATCTAATCTGCCCGCGGCGAGGTACGCCATATCCAGAGTCATGCAGCCGCTTTTCCTAACTCGCTGCGAAGCCAAACTTTCCACTGTCGGATTATGCGAGCAAAAGGAGACTAAAACATCGTCGAGCTTATTTTTCCCCGAAACACGGATTTTTCTATCATTCAGATAAGCACCGTAACCCTTTTCTGCCCAAAACATCTCATTTTTTAATGGATCATAGGTAACAGCAGCGACGATTTCCCCTTGTTTTTCAAGAGCAATCGAAATTGCCCAGTGAGGGAAGCCGTGCATATAATTTACTGTGCCGTCTAGCGGGTCGATAATCCATTTATAATCCGGATTCGTACCTTTGGTTTCGCCAGATTCTTCCGTCAGAATCGAATAATTCGGTCGAGCAAACAACAACTCTTTGCGAAGCAACGAATCAGCATTCAAATCTGCTCCGGTAACAAAAGTTTTATTACTTTTCACCGATACCTGCAAATTCTCCAATTCATTGAAGTCTCGAAGCAGTCCGCGCGAGGCTTTAATTGCGGATTTGGTCATAACCGTCATTATCGATGATTGACGAGGCAACTTTGTACTAATCATAGTTCACAAACTTTATAAAAAATAAGCTTCCGACGAGAAATCGGAAGCCTTAACTCAACACCACAAAAAACTAACGCTTGGAGAACTGGAAGCTTCTACGAGCCTTCATGAGACCGTATTTCTTTCTCTCGACCGAACGGCTATCGCGAGTCATCATTCCCGCTGCCTTCAATACTGAACGCAACTCTGGCTCATAATCGACCAGCGCGCGACTGATTCCGTGCCTCAAAGCACCTGCTTGTCCCGACAATCCACCTCCGCGAATGGTACAAAAAACATCATAGCGTCCTAACCTGTTCGCTAAAGTAAATGGCTGTAGTACCAAAGTCTGCAAAACCGAGCGAGAAAAATATTCGGCCATATTTCGACCATTAACCGTAATCTGTCCTTTCCCCGGCTTCAACCAAACTCTGGCAACGGACTCTTTACGGCGCCCCGTTCCGTAAGTTCTGCCAAGAGAATCAACCTTGCTCTGCACGTTCTCTTCTGACATGTCTAACTCCTCTTTACATTCTTTACATTCATGGACGCGATATCCAGAACTTTTGGCTGCTGCCCCTCATGTGGATGATTTTCTCCACAATAAACTCTAAGGTTTCTCATCATGCAACGTCCCAAAGGTCCTTTCGGTAACATTCTTCTGACCGCATCCTCAATAGCTCTCTCAGGATGGCTTCCGGTCAAAGTCTCTTTCAGCGAACGACTTTTGATTCCGCCAGGATATCCCGTATGCCAATAAAACTTATGATCTTCTAATTTATTGTTACCAGTTACTTTTACTTTTTCAGCATTAATAACGATAACGTTGTCGCCACAATCCATATTCGGAGAAAACTCCGGCTTATGCTTCCCTCTTAAATAAGAAGCTACTACCGCGGACAAACGACCTAATATCAAGTCCTTGGCATCTACAATGAGCCAGTCCTTCTTCACCTGACTCGCTTTCAGAGAAAACGTTCTCATATCTTTAGTCTCCACATGTAATGCACTTTATATCAATAATAAATAAAACCTTCAACCCGTCTTAAAGAATTTTCTCTATTTGGGAGAAACTCAAGTCAACATTGGTCGATCTTCCGAAGATCGAAACGGCAACTTTAACCCGTTCTTTGTCAAGATCAACTTCTTCAACAGTTCCCTGAAACGATGCGAACGGACCATCACACACGGTAACGGCATCACCGACTTCGTAAACAATCGAACGCTTCGTAACGTTCGCACTGTCCTCTACCTTCTTAACAATTCTTTGAACTTCAGCGTCAGAAATAGGTAACGGCTTTCCTTTCGCTCCTAAAAATCCCGAAACCTTCGAAATTCCTCTAACCAAATGCCAAGTGTCATCAGTTAAGTTCATCTGAACTAATATATATCCAGGGAAAAATTGCTTTTCCGTCTTAACTTTTTCACCTTTTTTTATCTCGACGACTTCTTCCGTCGGAACCAAAATCTCTCCGAAGAAAGAACTAACACCACGCTTCTCCGCAGCTTCTTTAATCGCTGCTTGAACTCGATGTTCAAAACCAGAATAGACGTTAACTACATACCATTTCATGTTCTGACCCTAAACTCCTAAAATCTTTGCAAGCGCCCAACAAATCAATCCGTCTGCAAAAAAGAAATATATCATAACGAAAATGACCATCATAATAACCGCAGCGGTCATCAACATTGTTTCTTTCTGTGTAGGCCAGGTAACCCTGTTCATTTCTCGTTTGACCTGACTTACAAACTCAGTAGGACTTATCATATATCATCTCCGACACTGGCGATTATGCTAACACAAACGACAATAAAACACAATCCGAGTTATTATTACAAAATTCTGATTAAACGCGTTTAACACATTTTATTGGTAAAAACTATTTTAAGGTGATATTATCACGCGGTTATGTGCGAGAGTTTTATGAGAGTTCGTAAAGTAGTTTTTCCTGTCGGAGGATTAGGTACGAGGTTCTTCCCTATAACAAGAGCAATTCCTAAGGAAATGTTAGGAATCATCGATAAGCCGCTTATTCATTATGCGTTCGAAGAGGCGATGGCAGCGGGAATTGAGGAATTTATTCTCGTAACTCGACACGGTAAAGACTCTATCGAAGACTATTTTGATTATATGTTTTCTCATTCTGATTATTTCAATATAAAAGTAGGAAGCATATGTTATGTGCGGCAAAATGAGCCGAAAGGTTTGGGACATGCGGTTCTGTGCGCAAAAAATTTAATTAATAATGAGCCGTTCGCTGTGATGTCCGCGGACGATTTTATTTTACATCCGGAATCTTGCATCGGAGAAATGATTAAACGTTATAACGGATCAAATATGGTCGCGACGATGTCCGTAAACAGAAACGAAGTGAATAAATACGGAATTTTGGATATAGAAAAAGAAGAAGACGATCTTGTTTATGCAAAATCCGTGGTCGAAAAACCTTCAGTTGATGAAGCTCCGTCGACTCAGGCTATTGTCGGAAGATATGTTCTTTCTGGAGAAATTTTTGAAGTGCTGCAAAATCTTGCTCCGGGAGTTGGGGGCGAAATTCAATTAACCGATGCGCTTCTAGAGATGATTCCGACGTGTGGTTTGGTTGGATTCAAATTTAAGGGGCAACGTTTTGATTGCGGTTCAAAAAAAGGGTTACTCGATGCAATTTTGCACGTTGCAAGTAATGACGACAATTTAAAACAGGTAATCGATAGGTTTTACGAGAGGTAAATTATATGAAAATAGCTGTCATAGGAACGGGATATGTCGGGTTGGTTTCGGGCGTGTGTTTTGCAGAGTTCGGGTTCAAAGTTGTTTGCGTAGATAATAATGTAGAAAAAGTTAAAGCTTTGTCTTCGGGCGTGGTCCCAATTTACGAACCGGAGCTGGATAAATTAATGGCGAAAAACGCAAGTGCCGGGCGGTTGTCTTTCTCCTCCGATACGAAGGAATCGGTGAGAGATGCTGATATTATTTTTATCGCAGTTGGAACTCCGAGCAAACCAGACGGCAGCGCAGATTTATCTTACGTTTATTCTGCTGTTAAAGAATTATCGACAGCAATAAATCCAGATGCCGTTCTTGTGATAAAATCGACAGTGCCTGTCGGTACTACTCGTTTGGTAAAAAAATTACTTCAGGACAATGGAGTCAACGTAGAAGTCGCATTTAATCCAGAATTTTTGAAGGAAGGCGCCGCCATCGATGACTTTATGCATCCCGATAGAGTTATTCTTGGTGTAGAGGGAGAAAAGGCGAAAAAAGTTTTATCGCAAGTGTACCGTCCGCTTTATGTATTTAATGTTCCGATAGTTTTCACGAATTTGGAAACTGCAGAGTTATCTAAGTATGCGTCAAATGCATTTTTAGCAATGAAAGTAACATTCATAAATGAAGTTGCGAACCTTTGCGAAGCTTGCGGCGCGGATATTAATGATGTCGCTTTAGCGATGGGACTAGATAAAAGAATCGGAGATAAATTCTTGCAAGCCGGACCTGGCTATGGAGGTTCATGTTTTCCAAAAGATACTTCCGCTCTAGCGGATTTCGCGGAAGATTTCGGAGTCCCGATGCCGTTAGTTTCCGAGACAATAAAATCTAACAAAGCCAGGCGTGCAAAAATGGTTCAGAAGATTCTATCGGCATGCGGCGGATCGGTCGATGGTAAGTTGATTTCTGTTTTGGGCGTTACGTTCAAAGCCAACACCGATGATATGCGCGATAGTCCAAGTATAGAAATCATTGAGGCTCTGCAAAAGAAGGGAGCGAAAATCAGAATTTACGATCCATCATGTTCAGAGCAAGCAAAACGCATATTTAAAGATGTGCAATGGGGAAAAGATGCTTATGAAAACTGTACGGACGTCGATGTTACCTTAATTCTAACGGATTGGGCAGAATTTAGAGCATTAAGTCTGAAGAAGTTGAAAAAATACGTAAAGGTTCCTTTGCTTATAGATTTGAGAAACATCTATGAAGAAAAAGAGGTGCTGTCACTTGGCTTTGAATATCATTCAGTGGGTAGGAATAACAGCAGTAAGCAGAGCAACTGATAATGAAACGATTTTTGTTAATTTTTTTCATATTATCGACTTCGGCATTCGGTGATGGTTTTGTTCAGCCTGAAGAACTCCGGCAGCAATGCAAGCTCGCACAAAAATGTGAGTCCAAAATAACGAAGTTGTTGACGAGGCTTCGCGAAATTAGTGAGAAAAAGCGAATGTCTGTTCCGATTATTCACGATATATATGAAATGTTGTCGAGATGTTGTTCTGTTCTTTGCGATATTCAAAATTTTTCGGATTTGCTTGTTCTAAAGCAAAATGTGGATAAGAGTGACTTTATCAATTGCTCGATTATAGTAAAAAATTGCGCAAATTATTTTCAAGCAGTCGGTGCAAAATTAAGCAAAGGTGGCTTGGAACTTTCTGACCTTGAAAAAGAAAAGACAGAGCTTGAAACGGAATACAAGCAACTTTGCGATGAATATAAAAAGTTAGTTGAAGGTATAGAGAAGAAATCAGAAGAGATTTCTAAAAATCGAGAGGAAAATGTCATCCAAGATGATGTTGTATATCATTTGGCGGTAAAATCTGAATCTTTGGAAGAACTAGATGCGGAGCTCGAAGCGGAAAGTGTTGTCGGGGTTTTGAAAAGTTCAGGAAGTTCGTCTTCTGAATTAAAGCTGGGATATCCTGTCAGTGGGAAGATTGTTGCGGAATTTGGAGACAAAGGCGTCGGAGAAGAGATGATTTATTATCTTGGATTCGAAACCGCCCCAGGTGCCATTGTGACTTCTCCGGCAAAAGGAAAAATCGTTTTCGCTGGAAAGTTTTTGAATTACGGAAATATGGTTATCATCAGCCGCGGAATGTATCGAGTGTTTTTGTACGGGATGAAGAAGATTTTCGTGGCGACGGGTGATGTTTTGGAAATCGGAGATTATGTCGGCATGATGGACGAAGAATCCAAAGAAGCACCGATACTTAAAATCGAATTGAAAAAATCCGGGGAGCCATTGGACCCTCGGCATTGGTTACTTCAAACAATAAAACAAGAGGAAAAGAAATGAAAAAAACGATAGTATCTTTTATATCGCTGTTAAGTTTTTGCGGATGCTTGCATGCAGGAACATCAAAAAATGAAGTAGTTGCTCCTTCAAAAGCAGAAGCAACAAGTACTGATAAAAAAGATGAAAAGCTTCGGGCATTTTTTGATGCAAGCGGGAATAAGCTTCAGTTTATTCTTGCGTGTTTAAAATACGAATACGTTAAAGAAATGTCAGATGAGGAAATTTTAGAAAAAGCTGCTGAAGGTGTACTTTCAACGTTAGATCCACACACATGTTATTTGAATGAAAAAACTTTCAAAGCAATGATGGAGCAATCTGACGGAGAGTTCGGCGGAATTGGTATCGAAATCACGGTACATGATGGCGCTGTTCATATTATTTCCCCAATTGATGATACTCCGGCAGATAAAGCAGGTCTGCGTAGTGGCGATATGATTATCGGCATCGATGATGAATATGTTTCGAGCATTACAGGTGAAGAAGCTCTCGAAAAATTAAGAGGCAAACCGGGCACTACGGTAAAGTTAAAAGTGAAACGAGGAGAAAAAGCACCGTTTGATGTATCTATCAAAAGAGATAAGATTAAGGTTGAGTCGGTGAAGACAGAAGTATTGGATAAAGTCGGGTATGTAAGGATTTCTGTTTTCGATAAAAATACAACGAAGGGCGTAAGAGAATTTTTAGAAAAAAATAAATCGCTTGAAGGCATCGTTATAGATGTTCGAAATAATCCAGGTGGCTTGCTGAGCGCAGCTGTGGAGGTTTCGAATTTATTTTTGAGTGGTGGAGAGATTGTATCCATAAAAGGTCGGACTCCAGGGAATTCCGAAACTTTTTCAGCAGATAAAACTGATGTCAGCAACGGCGTGCCTTTGGTAGTATTGATAAATAACGGAACCGCATCCGCTCCTGAAATTTTAACAGGCGCGTTGAAGGATCATAAACGAGCAATCGTCGTAGGGACTCGTTCCTTTGGGAAAGGTTCCGTGCAGAAGGTAATTCCGATGTCAGAAAAAACCGGAATTAAAATTACTATTGCAAGATATTACACTCCGAATGGAACAAGCATTCAGGTGCAAGGGCTCACTCCTGATATTATTGCAGAATCTGTAATGATGAAAAAGCCATATTCTGGTGAGATGTTCCGTGAAGAGTTTTTCGATAATGCTTTGGATAATGAGGACAGGAAGAAAAAACATCCGAACGCAAAAAAATTGTTCGAGTCGGATGACAAAAAAGATAAAGATGAAAAGAAAGAAGAAGAGGAGTATTTCAACTTTAGAAATCTTCCGTTGAAAGAAAGACTCGAGAAGGATTATCAGTTGGCGAAGGCCTTTGATGTGTTAAAGACAATAGATGTGTATAAACAAATCACCGAAGGGAAAAAATAATGAAAGATAAATTATCTATTTACTGGGGAATATTTTTAACAATTTTGTTGGTATTCATCATAAGCGTAGAGGTTATGCATAGAGTGTCTAAGGAGAAAGATTTAACCTATCAGTGTCGAATCGTAATAGATAAGCATTTGGCTGTTGAAGATTATTCCTCTGAAGAAGAACCGAAAGCAGATAAAGGAAATATGTACGAGTCGACATCTTACGGAGTTCTGCCGAAGAATCAAAAGGATTACATGAAAATTTTTAAGGCATATTCCGCGAAATGTAATTATTCAGGACCATACGTGAAAGCGGCGGTGGTTTTGAAGGAAGCTACGCCGGCTCAGGTTCAAAAAATCGTTGAAGATTTAGATGGTGCTAAAATTTCATTTATCATTCCTTATTATGTGCCGAATCTGCATGAAGTTATAGATTCGATCATAGCTAACGGAGATGAATTTTTTATTCAGTTGCCGACACAGTCTTCTATTCCTGAAGAGAAAACGTCTAAGGTTTCTCCGTTTTTGGCGAATGCCGATCCAAAAGAAACTTTGGATAAGTTACGTTATCTGATTGCTTCTTCAAAATATGCGATAGGTGTTTCAGTTATATCAAATTCGCTGTTACTGAAATCGAAAAAAGATTTGTTGCTGATTGCAAATGAATTGTCGAAAAAAGGTTTAGCGTTTCTTGGACTTCAAGATGGCGGCGATGTTTTCGAAGATGTTTTGCAAGATATAAAAATGTTACTTTTGCGCGCAGAAGTTTACTCAGAAGAGGATGAAATTTCGGCAAGTTCTTCGTTTATATTTGATTTTTCTCAGATGCAGAAATTTATGTCTTCGCTTCCGAAGGGTGCAAAAATTGTTCCGTTGAGCTTTGGAGTACAAGATGCTTCCTTATAGAAAGTGCGTAGTCATTGTCTTAAGGAAATCTGATTTAGTTTTTTGTGCGGAACGCATAGATGTTGCCGGTGCGTGGCAGTTGCCGCAAGGTGGAGTGAATCCGCGGGAAGGTTACGCAGCCGCTGCGGCAAGAGAGCTGGAAGAAGAAACTGGAATTACTTCAATTAATTTTGTTCGACAAACAGAAAACGATTATTTTTATGATTTTCCAGAAGATGTTCAAGAAAAAATTTTGCAAACGCAAGGACGAGTGAAATACCGGGGACAAATTGCGAAATTTGTTCTTTTCGATTTTAGGGGAGACGAGTCTGAAGTCAATTTATCGCACGATACGGTAGAATTTTCGCAATGGAAATGGCTGTCCCCTTCTCAAATTTTGGATAAAATAGTTCCATTCAAAAAGACGTTTTATCAGAAGGGATTTAACGCATTAGGGCTGTGCTTACCTTATTTCTCGCGATGACGTATAGATAATTTCAATTGTTTTCGCGCAAGTTTTATGAGATATTCGGAACATGTTATCTGTAAAGGGTTTGAATTACTATATTGGCGGAAGGCAACTTCTGGATAATGTA
>JAFQBQ010000219.1 GCA_017416635.1 Alphaproteobacteria bacterium
ACAAAAATATTCTATTTTCATTGAGATCAAAACGCTTTTCTGGTATAAGAGTCCATAGCAGAGAACATATTTAATTTAAAAGACAAAAAAAATAAAAGATACACAGAGGTAATGTACGATGAAAAAATCAGCAATGTTTATGGGGATTGTTGCTATGTTGGCGTGTTTTGAAAAAAGTTCAGCGTCTATAAAGCTGCATACTGAATCCGCAAAAACTGTAGATATGGGAACTTCCATTGATATAAATTTAGAAAAGTCATCTAAAAATCTTTTTGATATTGAATCGCTATTGCAAGCAATGACGTGCGCTAAACAGATGGTCGACAATCAGGTGAATATATCTTTAGCCAGGACAAGAGGAGGTAAAGTTATCCCTTTATGTGTTTCAACGTTTCTGCTTGAGTCGTTTTTAAATTTCCCTCTTTCCTCTCTTGAAGCTCCGTTTGGGATAAGCTTCATGATTTCTGATAAGATGATGCGAGCCAAAATAGGTGAAAACATCACAAAAGAGGACATATCAGACTGGAGAGCAATGAGCTTTGATGACATGAAATCCAGTTTAAATCCAGAAACTATGCTGATGAATCCCGACAGTTCGGTAAGTGTTGAAATTGCCCCCGCTATATCTTCAAAAAGTTCGTTCCCGTGCCCAGCAAACTTCGACAATTTTCCTTCAATGATGGACTTTTTGGTACGGAGTAAATATTTAGGGGAAGAAATGACATTCGCTATCGAGATGGCTTATGATCGTTCAGAAAAACATCTTAAGAAAATCGCTAAAAAACAGAAATTATCAGATTGGGAACTGAATGCTGAATTTTGCAGGCAATTTTTAATGTCTTGTTCAGAGCCAAATTGCGATATCTTGAATCCTTGGCTGGATCATGGTTTAAAGCATGCCACAAGAAACCATCCTGATCCCCGAAAAGAACTCTGTTTGGAAAATGTTATTACTCAAGACTCTTACTTTTTCATTGAGAACTCTCGATCTATCAAGAATAGTATGGATCTTAGAGAAAAAAATTCAACTACGATATCTCTCTTGGACGTATTCAAAATCATTGAATCGATTATGAAAGAATATTCGATAGTTATGACTTGCGAAAGAGGCATTTTTACATTACAACCTGCGGAAATAAAAAAAACGACCGATAACAATGTAGTGGTTAGGCTGTTAGAAAATGTCAACGTGCAAAATTCATTACTTCCTGAAGAATATAAAGGATTGATAAAACTTGAAGGTATAAAAGGCCTCAAATTATCGCAGTTTACCGATGCATCTATCATAGAAAAGAGCAATTGGCCGGAAGAAATTCCTCATACATTTTTTTTCCACATTACAATGGGAGCTCAAGGAACATTTGGCGGTAGCATATATGAACGTTATCGGAATAAATTGACTCCCTTCTCATCAGACTATACATCAGAATTAAAGAGACGAATCGATACGTGGTTGGCAGAAAGGCGATTAACTAACGCCAACATACAGCTGATAGAACGGCTAGTTGAGCAGAAGCATGCATTGTCTATGTTGGGAATATCTCAAGAAGCGTTAAATGATCTACAAATTCAGGAAACTCCAGATTTTTCATTCGTTCAAAATTTGGAGACAATGCGAAAATACCCACAGCTTTTGAATTTTACGCAGAATTTAGTACGGGAAACCATAGATAATATGCGCTGTATGTCAGTGTTAGAGACTTTACCTCTTAAAGAATTTCATGATAGCCTGATAGGAAAAGTTCAAGCATATACAGGATGTTATTCTGAGCTTTTTGAAAAAAAACTAGAGTTTTTAAATATTGCTATTTCAAGGCCTCAAACGGTAACAATTAATCCTCAAGGCTGCGATTCTGATATCTCGAGGCGCGCGACAAGCATGGTTATGCTAACTCATCCTGAGCTTATTGAAAAAATAATAGGAAGCTGCTATTACGAAGGCAAGAAAAAGGTACGCCTATTAGATAAGGGGAACGGATTTTTAAAGAAAATAATTGAAAAATTGAGAAAGTAGACTTAAGTATAAGCATTTAAAGAGAAAATATTGCAAATTAATTTTGTCAAAATGGATTGTTATGTAAAATTCTTTAAGGTATAACTACCATAGTATTATTTTGAAAGGCAGAAGTCATGGTTGATATAATGGATTTAATAATTCCTGGTTTTGTAATTGCAGCAGTTGTTTCAGTGATTGTAGTTATTTTGTCTCTACGTAGAATAGTCCCTACGAATGAAGTTCACGTAGTTCGTTCCGGTACGCAAACTCATTGCTATGGCGCCACAGACAATAGCGAGGGAAATATCTATTACGAATTCCCGACGTGGGTTCCGTCGTTAGGCGTTTCCGTTACAAAATTTGGAACAAACGTTTTTGATTTAGATATTCCTGACTATGAAGCATACGACAAGGATCGTTTGCCGTTTGTTATAGATGTTAAATCATTCTTCAGGATAAGCAGTCCAGTGATAGCGTCTCAGCGCGTATACAGTCAGGCTGAACTTGAAAAGCAACTATTAGGTATCGTTCAAGGTGCCGCTCGTTCTATCTTAGCTAAGGAGGACCTTAATACGATTATGGGTGAACGTAACAAATATGGCGAAATGTTCACAAAAGAAGTTACAGATCAGCTCGTTGAATGGGGTGTTTCTGCGGTCAAAAACATAGAGTTGATGGATATTCGCGATTCTCAAGGATCCAACGTCATTATCAATATTATGGCGAAGAAAAAATCTCAAATTGAGATGGAAAGCAGGCAAACCGTTGCAGAAAACGCCAGAAAAGCCAACGAAGCTGAAATCCTTGCAAAGAAAGAAATAGAATTGAAGCAACAGGAAGCTGAACAAGCCG
This sequence comes from Alphaproteobacteria bacterium, assembly GCA_017416635.1. GTDB lineage: Bacteria > Pseudomonadota > Alphaproteobacteria > UBA3830 > UBA3830 > UBA3830. Next base: position 2,849 of record JAFQBQ010000219.1, read on the forward strand.
TAGGATTAAGAAAGGCAGAAGTTTCGCAGCAAGTAGGAATTGCTGAAGAAAAGGCTAAGCAAGAGGTTCAAGAACAAGCCAAAATTACCACTGAAAAAGAAATGGCAGTTAAAAGAGTTCAAGAAGTGCAAGCCGCTGAAATAAAAAAGCAAGCGAGCATTATTAAGGCAGAAGGCGACAAAAATGTTGTTGAATTAAATGCTGAAGCTGACGTAGCCAAAAGCGAAGGAGTAAAGAAAGTTAAGGTTCTTGAAGCAGAAGCGAAAAAAGCTGAAATTGAACTTAGAGCCGACGCAGACCTTAAAGCCGCTAAAAACGAAGCTCAAGGTATCGAAGCAAAAGGAAAAGCGCAGGCTGCCGCAAAAGAGCTTGATGAAAAAGCAAAGGTTGCTGGAGATATAGAGCTTTTTGATAAAGTTCAAAGTAATCCGGATTATCAGGAATTCATGATTAACACGAAGCGCGTTGAAGCCTTGATGCAGGTTGGTATTGAACAAGCAAAGAATCTTGGAAATGCCGAAATCAAAATTTACGCAACTGCTGAAACCGTTACCAGCGGCATATCCAAAGCAACTAATACATTTAGTCCGTCAAACGGCTTTAATGTAGCCAGCTTGTTGGATGCTTTTTCTTCAACTGAAGTTGGAGAAAAAATAGCCAAAACGCTAGGCAGCGTTGTAGAATCAAAAACTAAAAAAGATTAATTTCAAAATTAAGTCTCCGCCCCTCTTTCTCTACGAGAGGGGCTTTTTGTGGCTCGATAAAGAATAAGAACTAAGATTTATCATCAGGATCGTCATTGCGATAATAAATAAAATTCGGATTTTATTCGACTCGCTTAAAAAATTTCCTATTTTTCGTAGACAACGATTAGTTTTTGCCTTAAATACATTATTGTCAAATGGTTTTGTACAAATTAATTTAAAACAGAGGAGCTTTTATGAGAAAATTATTGTTATCTGCCGTTATAGGGGCTGGCATGTGGTTTACCCAAAGTTCATTCGGAATGATGCCACAAGATGTCCAAATCTGGGAATTGACAGGTAAACAAGGCAAAAGTTTACGGTTCAGCTCGGTTTCATTCGGAATGATGCCACAAGATGTCCAAGCCTGGAAACTTACAAATCAACAAAAGGAAATAGCACCTGAATTGCTAAAGGTTTTTGATTTGCCTAGTGATACCAAAGTAACTGTTTTTAATACTAATAATTTGATAACTGCTGACAATTTAC
>JAFQBQ010000220.1 GCA_017416635.1 Alphaproteobacteria bacterium
AAGAAGTCGTATGATGAGAAGCAGACATTTACTTTGTCAGGATTAATGTAATGAGATTTATTCATTTTATATTTCTGTGCTTTTTTTTCGGTAATGTTGCCGCTCACGAGGAATCGGTTTCGTCAAATATCATTGCAGTGATCGATTTGAAAAAAGTAGCGAAAGATTCCAAAGCTGGACAAGATATTCAACGGCAGATAAAGCAACTTCAGGATAAAGCTCGAGAAAATCTGACATCTTTCGAGAAAAAAGTCAAAGAAATCGACAGCAAGAGCGATCAAAGTCTGGAAAGTAGGCAAAGAGTGGAAGATTTAAGCGTCGCAATGTATAAAATGACGCGCGATGAACGGACTCGACTTCAAAATCTCGAGCAAAGCGCTATCGAAAAAATGAATATTGAGGTCGAAGAAATTATCAAAGATGTTATTAAAGAAAAAAATATCGCGCTGGTAATTACAAATGACGCCGTTGTACAAAAATCTCCGAAATGCATGGATATTACCAAAATCGTCATAAAAAGATTAGATGAACAAATGCCTAAAGTTGATATAATTACAGAAGATGCGCAAGCAAAGGAGCAATCAGATGATAGATAAAAAATTTTTCGGAAAACCAAAAAAAATTAAAGCATCAAAATTGGCTGAACTTTGCGGATTGCAATTAAAAGGAGATGGCGATTGCGACATTTCAGGGATTGCAACTTTAGCAGATGCGACTTCATCCGATTTATCATTTTTCGGGAATAAAAAATATAAAGAGGATTTATCTAAAACAAAAGCAGGCGCGGTGATTATCTCGGAAGCAGATTTAGCGTTTTTACCATCGACCGTTTTAGGATTAGTCGCAAAAAATGTCATGATTTCATATGCGCAAGTTTCGCAAATTTTGTATCCTGAAAAGAAGGAAACCGCGAAAATTTGTAAGTCAGCAAAAATTAGCGGCAAAGCAAAAATCGGAGAAGGTTGCGATATCGGTGAAAACGTAATTATCGAAGATAATGTTGAAATAGGAGATAATGTCAAAATCGGAAATAACTGCGTTATCGAAAAAGGATGTTCGATCGGAAGCAACGGATTGATCAGAAATAACGTCGTGATTTCTCATGCGATCATCGGAGATAATGTAATTATAAATTCCGGAGCAATTATCGGCGAGTCGGGTTTTGGAATTATTCCGACGGGCGCAAAAATGGTTTACGTAAAACAGTTGGGGCGAGTTATAATCGGAGATCGAGTTCGCATCGGCGCAAATACCACAATAGATCGAGGCAGTGTCGAAGATACGCAGATCGGAAACGACACAATCATCGATAATCTCGTACAAATCGCTCATAACGTAAAAATCGGAGAGCGTTCGATCATCGTTTCGCAAGTCGGAATCGCCGGAAGTACAAAGATCGGAAATGATGTAGTCCTTGCCGGACAGGTTGGAGTAGCAGGTCATCTCGAAATAGGAGATAAAGCTGTCGCGGCAGCAAAAAGTGGAATCGCTTCCAACATCGAAGCAGGAAAAATAGTCGGAGGAATTCCAGCTGTTGATGTCGGTATTTGGAAAAGACAGGCTGTATTTCTAAAAATGTTGGTTTCCAAAAAAGATTTGTTGCGAAATTTAGGCAGTCAAGCGAATGTTGGTTTGATGTCAGCTTTGCGCGGCAGCTTAAAGAATCGTTTTTTTGCTAAGAAAAAGTAAGGGTGGGTATGTCTGAAGAATTGTTAAATTTAGATATCAATGAAATAAAAAAATGCTTGCCGCATCGTTATCCGATGTTGCTCATAGATAGGGTGATTGATTTAAAACTTGGAGAAAGCGCGACAGGAATTAAAAATGTCACATTCAATGAGCCTTTTTTTCAAGGGCACTTCCCTGCCCGCCCAATTATGCCGGGTGTTTTGATTGTGGAAGCAATGGGCCAAACTTCTGGAGTGATCGTCTCGAAAACCATGAACCTGGAAGACAGTGGTGGCTTGGTGTATTTCATGTCGATGGATAAAATTAAATTCAGAAAATTAGTTGAGCCTGGAGATGTTCTGCAGTTAAAAGTCGTAAAGGAGCAAAGTCGGTTAAATGTTTGGCGATTTAACGGAAAAGCATATGTAAAAGATGCCCTGGTTGCCGAAGCAACTTTTACCGCGATGATCGTGCTGAATGAAAAGGAAGGTCAATGATTCACTCAACCGCGATCGTTTCATCCTCCGCAAAACTCGGTCGTAATGTAAAAATCGGGCCATATGCCGTTATCGGAGACAAAGTAGAATTAGCGGACGATGTCGAAATTATGTCTCATGTTTGTGTTGATGGTC
>JAFQBQ010000221.1 GCA_017416635.1 Alphaproteobacteria bacterium
CGATGAAGGAAATAATCAAGATCAACCTATTGCAGAAAATGGTTCTGAAGATAAGGGTAAGACGGAAAATCCAGCGAGTGCCGCTGCTGATTCGAATAAACAACAAACAAAAGTAGACGATTCTGACAATTCATCTAAGGTAAATCCGCAAAACTCAGATAAAGAGTCAGAAAATACAGAAAAAACTTCGCTGGGTTCAAAAAAATCAGATAAGGAAGTTTCAGGAAATACAGAAAATCCTCAAAATGAACAGGAAAACGACGAGTCGACAAAAGATAATGAAGATGTTTCTAATAATGCCAGATCTCAAAGTACACAGAATGAATCCGATCAAAATAAAAATTCTGAAGAGTTAAATAACCCTTCTACTGAAAATCCTCAGACGGAAACAGAAGAACCTGCACCAAAAGATGACGCAATTCCTGATAAAATCGATGACTCAAATGAGGAAGAAGACTCTCAATCTGTTGAAGATGATAATCAGAAGAAGGAACAAGATGAAGTAGTAACCTCAGATGAATCCGAACAAAAGCAAGATGAAACTACGGAGCCATCTAAACAGCCAAAATCTGAAGATAAGGTAATATCAGAGGAAATCAATTCTTCGAAAAATAAATCAGAAGAACCCGCTCAAGAATCGCAAGATCAAGAACCGTTTGTTCAGAAGAATATCGCGAAGATGGACACCCTGGCAGAAGTTATCAATGAAATAAAAGCGCGTGCAAATCAATTTAACAAGGGCTCTCTTAACGAAAAACAAGCTAAGCAACTTGAAAAATTGAATAACTATCTGCAAAAGAGCGAATTGAAAGATAGGGTATTGTTAATAAAGGCAATAATTCGGTTATATAATCAGTTGGTCAGTGGAAAAGCACCTTCTATTACTGAGTTGCAAGTAATTCCTAATTGGCAAGGCGATAGAATTATTGTTAATACTTACCTCGGCATTTTTGATGTAATGCTAGCGCAAGTTGCTGAAAATGAGACAGCGACCGCACAAATTGAGAAATTCCGAGCCATGTTTAAAGTTGCATCGACGTGGGAGGAACGCAGAACTGCTTTCCAAAATGCCGTGGATGAGTATGCACGTTCTGCCGAAGATTCTTCGCAAAAAACGAAATATGAAAGTTTCATTGAAGTTTTGCCGAAGTAAGTTTGGTGATTGATTCTGTCTCGAAAAGCGTCTTAAATTGCGATATACTCGCTAATAAACGAAGAGGGTTTTTTGAAGATTTTAGTAACTGGCGGCGCAGGATATATCGGATCGCACACAATAGTTGAATTACTACAAGATGGTCACGAAGTAGTCGTCATCGATAATTTGTGTAATTCAAACATAACAGTGATAGATCGTATTAAATCTATCACAGGGAAAGTCCTGACATTTTTTGAAGCGGATATTCGGGATTTTGGAAAGTTGAATTCTATTTTGAACGAATATCCAATAGATTGCTGCGTGCATTTTGCAGGATTAAAATCCGTTAGAGAGTCTGTTGAAAATCCTCTTAAGTACTATGAGAACAACGTCGGCGGAACACAGATTCTGTTAAAGGCGCTGAAAGATCATGATTGCAAAAACGTAATTTTTTCATCGTCCGCAACTGTTTATGGCGTGCCGCCGTTCAATCCGATTACGGAAGAATGCCCTGTCGGAGTTTGCGCGAGTCCGTATGGTCGCACAAAAGTGATGATTGAGCAAATGCTGAAAGATTTGGTCGACTCTGATAGTGATTGGAACATCGTCACGCTTCGATATTTCAATCCGATAGGTGCGCATACGAGCGGAAAAATCGGCGAAAATTCCGTTGGAATTCCAAATAACTTGATGCCTTATATTACTCAGGTAGCAACAGGGCAACGGAAATTTCTTAATATTTTTGGGAATGATTACGATACTCCAGACGGCACCTGCATTCGCGATTATATCCACGTTGTGGATTTAGCGAGAGGGCATTTGTTTGCGTTGAAAGATATTATTCAGAAAAAAGGTTGGTCTGTATATAATTTAGGAACAGGGCAAGGATATTCTGTTTTAGAAGTTGTACATACATTCGAAAAAGTAAACAATATAAAGATTCCGTACGTATTTGCGCCGCGTCGTTTCGGAGATATTTCAGAATATTATGCCAATCCAATGAAAGCTCAGCTCGAACTGAATTGGAAGGCGACGCTTAGCCTTGCGGATATGTGCCGAGATTCATGGCGCTGGCAAAAGCAAAATCCAAACGGATACGAATAGCGACGCTCTCTTCCATCAACGCTAATGACAAAAAATGGAAGAAGAGAGAAA
>JAFQBQ010000222.1 GCA_017416635.1 Alphaproteobacteria bacterium
GAATGCTACTTGATATAGTGGGAGACGTGATTTTAAGACAGAGGAAATATAACATGAGCAATAAATTAATCGTAGCTTCGGTTTTGAGTGCAATGCTAGGGGGAGCTTGTTTTAATACAGAAGCGATGCGGGAAAGCCCAAGGGGAACTTCTGCAGGTAGTAATTTTGATGTAATTCGCATTCCATCCGAATGTATTATTCAAGATTCAGAAGGTTACTCGTTAGACGTTAATGCGTTGGCTCCAATTTTGCAACCAGTTGTGCAGAGATGGGCATGTGTAAATCAAGCAGAGTATGAAAATAAAATAGTAGTAGCTGAATTTAAGTTTGTAAAAGGATTTCGCGTGGCTGATGGTGAAGAGTTATCTATTACTGGTAGTGGCATTGGAGATTGCATGCTTGAAATTTTGAAAAAACACGGTTTCGCTCAGCAAAAAGGTCTTTTTGATAATGAAAAAAATCAGCTTAATGCGGTAAGAGATGGTCTTGGTTGGGCTATTACTCTGAAAGATGGTAGAACTTGGGCACAGTTCGGTCTTAAAGAGCGGGGTGGAAAGTTGTTTGTTCAAGGTAGAGATTTCGAGTAGAACTTGTTAAGACTATTTTAGGAAAATAAGAGGCCTTGGCCTCTTTTTTTTTGTTTTATGAAACACAAAAAAATTGCATCGATTTTTAAATTAATGATATTTTTGTTTAAGTTATTTAAGGAGAAAGCTGACGATGGAAGCTATCAAAAACGAAATGATAGATGCCTATAACATGAAAGAGGTGTCTCTAATAATTGACGATTTTTTGAAAAACAAAAAATCTTCGAGTTGGATTGCCTTCGATGTGGATTATACTCTCACCATGCCTGCCTTAAATCACAGTAATGCTTTATTACCTATCACGAAAGAAAGTCTTGTCGAAGTTTTTTCTGAAATAAAATGCGAAACGAAAGAAGAGATTGATCGATCATTAAGTGCGATATTATTTCTTCCTCAAATTTTAGTTGATTTAGCCTCTCCGGAAATAATAAAAAAGTTACAAAAACGAGATAATACGACAGTTTTTGCGCTCACTGCATGTCTATACAAACAAGCAGTCGAAGAAATTCGTTTTTATACGTTAAATTCGCTTGGAATAAATTTTCAGAATGCATTTAATATTTCAGAAATCGTTTTTGATAATGTTACTCCGTACAATCAAAATGTTCCGAAATATTCGAACGGGATAATATATTCAAATGGCGAAAACGGTGCGCACAATAAAGGAACCGTTATGCGGGCATTTATCAAAAGGATTAAGCAAGTTCCTCAAGTTTTTATAATTGTTGATGATCGTAAACAAAATATCGAAGATCTTCAGGCGATTTTTTCAGAATATTATCCTGAAACCGAATTTTTTGGAATTTTATATCATCCGAACAGTGATTTTCCGAGAGTTTCTCAAAAGCTTATTGCAGACGAACTCCTAAAATTTATACCGAAAATGACAGCATCAGAGAGATAAGAAAATACAGATGTAAACAATCGTAACATTTTTCAATTAAATTGATAACCCGAACGGAGACGGATGAAAACATCGACATGATGCCAGCTTTCATAGGGCTATCGTTAATTGCGTTCTGAACTCTTTTTATAATTTTATTAAAAAACCGAATAAATAGTTAACAAAAAATTAATTGATATTAATAGTTGGTTGTGACAGAATACTCACCAGATTCGAGTGGTGGCTATGATGAGTAAAAAACTAATATTGTTTGGATTGCCTTTATTTTTGATATTTGCGGCCTGCGAGAAGAAAAAACCTGTGCAGGTTCCTACGCCAATCGTTAAAGCCGCGGTAGCGGAAAAGAAGGATGTCCCTTTCAATATAGAAGTTCCAGCAAAGATTACCGGTTCGTTAGAGGTTCAAGTTCGTGCTCAGGTCGGAGGTATTCTGAGATCGAGAACGTACGAAGAAGGTAAATATATAAAAGAAGGGACGAAGCTTTTTGAAATAGATAAAGGTCCGTATGAAGCTGCGTTGACCCGGGCACAAGGTTCTTTGGGACAGGCTCAATCTGAATTAAAGAGGACTTCACGAGATTTCGAAAGAATGAAGAAGTTGCACGCGAGCAAGGCCATCAGTCAGAAGGAATATGATGATTCTTTGTCTTCGTATGAGCGCGCGGAAGCTAATTTAAAAGTTGCGGAAGGTGCTCTGCACGAAGCTGAAATCAATTTAGGATATACAGATGTGACAGCTCCGATTTCCGGAATCGTCAATAAGGAAGCTCAATCTGTCGGAAGTTTGATTTCACCAAACGGAGATTCCAGTTTATTAACATCGATGGTCGCGATTTGCCCGTTGCACGCAAATTTTTCAGTATCAGGTTCGTTGTGGGCAGCTTTAGCCAAAAAATATCGTAACGGAAAATTATCGCTGGCAGAAAAAGATGATTTCAAAATTGAGATTATAATGGCGGACGGCACTGTTTACCCACACTATGGAAAGATTATCTTTGTTGATAGCAACGAGGATAACCAAACGTCCAGCGTTTCTATAAAGGCGGAAGTTCCGAGCACGGAAAATCAAAGAGTATTGCTGCCTGGACAGTTTGTTCGAGCAAAAATTATCGGAGCGGAATATAAAGATGCCATCGTTGTTCCAGCGACGAGTTTGATTTCGACGCAGTCGGGATTCGTTGTTTATGTAATAAAGGAAGACAATGTTGTTGAAGTCCGTCCGGTGAAAGCCGAGATTGTCGAAAATCGAGCAGTCATACAGAATGGATTGAACGAAGGTGAAGTTGTCGTTTCCGAAGGAATTGTGAAAGTAAAACCAGGAGAAGCTGTAATCGTTTCATCAGATAATCAGGAGTAGAGCAAATGATTTCTCGTTTCTTTATTGATAGACCGATTTTCGCAAGCGTTATTTCCATGATTATTGTTTTGGTCGGTCTTGTTTGTATGCACAATCTGCCGGTCGAGCAATATCCAAATTTAACTCCTCCTACCGTTATGGTTAGGGCGCAATATCCGGGAGCGAGTGCGGAAACTCAAGCTGAGACTGTTGTCGCTCCGATTGAAGATAAAATTAACGGTGTCGACGGCATGATTTATATGAACTCGACATCTTCAGGTCACAATGGCGAATCTAACATTAACGTTTATTTTAAAGTCGGAACGGATCCCGATATCGCGATGATTAACGTTAATAACAGAGTTCAGCAAGCCACGACTTCATTGCCGGAGGAATGCCGCAAGTATGGAGTGTCCGTTGTCAAGCGAAGCCCGTCGATTCTTCAAGTTATGGCTTTTTATTGCAATAATGGACGGTACGATAACAATTTTGTCGGAAATTTCGTTTCGTTGCATATCGTTGATGAATTAAAAAGAATCGAAGGTGTTGGAGAAGCAAATGCAATGGCAGGTAATACTTACAGTATGCGCATTTGGCTTCAACCAGATAAACTTTCCAAACTTAATTTAAGTGTTTCTGAAGTCGTAGCAGCGATTCAGTCACAAAATTCTCAGAAGGCAGCAGGAGCTGTCGGAAAAGAACCAATGACGTTGAAAGTCGACAGAAATTATGTGATTTCTGCAGAAGGGCGTTATACAACGGAAAAACAATTCGAAGACATTATAATAAGAGCGTTTCCGGATGGTAGGGTTCTACGTTTGAAAGATATCGCTCGAGTTCAGCTCGGTTCGCAAAGTTATGATATGAGCGCGAAGACTATTGAAGGCTTCGATGCAACTCCGATTATGATTTCATTATCTCCTGGAGCAAATGCTCTGGAGACAGCTGAAAGAATAGCGAAGAAAATGGAAGAGTTAAAAAAAGGCTTTCCAGAGGGAATTACGTATAAAGTCGTTTTGGATACGACTGGATTCGTGAAAAATTCGATTAAGGAGGTCGCCAGCACGTTATTTGAAGCTGTTCTTCTCGTTGTTTTGGTTATTTTCTTATTCTTAAAGAGATTCAGAGCGACAATTATTCCTTGCTTGGCAGTTCCGATTTCTATTATTGGTGCTTTTGCTGGAATGGCGTTGTTAGGATTTTCTGTAAATACTCTGACATTGTTCGGCTTGGTTCTCGCGATAGGTATCGTGGTCGATGATGCTATTGTTGTTATAGAAAACGTCGAACGAATCATTCGAACAGAACATTTAGGCGTTCGTGAAGCTACAATTAAAGCAATGGACGAAGTTACCGGAGCGCTTATCGCAATTGTGTTAGTGCTGTGCGCCGTGTTTATTCCTGTGGGCTTTATGGGAGGCTTGGCTGGAACGATGTATAAGCAATTCGCTATTACAATTGCAGTTTCCGTGATAGTGTCTGGTGTTTGTGCATTAACATTAACTCCTGCTTTGTGCGCAATTTTGCTGACGGATGAAGGAAATGGAGCGAAAATCAAAGAAAATAAGTTTTTCGCATGGTTCGATGCGTTTTTCGAAAAGTTAACAAACGGATATGTGTCTGCTGTTGCATTTTTTACGAGACACGTTAAGACTTCTTTTTTAACTATTTTTGCTTTAGTTGCAGTGACAGTCGCTATGTTCAGATTTACACCGACTGCGTTAGTTCCGGATGAAGATCAAGGAACATTCATAACCGCAATATCGATGGATCCTGCTTCGACGTTAAAAAATACTGAAAATGCAGCTCATAAAATTGCGAATGCGATAGCTGCAGATCCAAATGTGAAAGATTGTATGTATTCTGCCGGATTCAGTATATTGAGTAGTTCGATGTCTCCTGATTCCGGGACGTTGTTCGCAATGTTGAAAGATTGGAGTTTAAGACCGAACCCAGACCAATCAGTAGGAGCTGTAACAAAAAAAATTATGGGAATCGGATATAAAACGATTACCGGCGGAGTTGTTTATTCGTTCGGATTGCCTGCAATTATCGGAATGAGCGTAACAGGAGGTATCGAAGGATATTTGCAGAAAACTGGAGATACCGACAGCCTAGCGTTAGAGGAAAAAGCAAGAGAGTTTGTAAGAGAAGCGTCAAAGCGTCCTGAGTTAATCAATGTTCAAACTACTTTCAACGCAAGTACACCTCAACTCAAAATGAAAGTAGACGAAATTAAAGCTTTGTCTTTAGGCGTTGCTGTTAATGATATTTATACAGCTGTTGGAACGACGTTTAACACATATTATGTAAACGATTTCTCAAAAGCAGGACGCGGATTTAGAGTTTTGATTCAGGCTGAAGACAAATACCGCGCATATCCGGATCAGCTGAATGATACTTATGTAAAATCGTCGAATGGAGCGATGATTCCGTTGTCGGCGTTCGTATCTTTCCAGCCAATGGTCGGTCCGACAATGATTGAGCGCTACAATATGTTCTTGTCTGCTAAAATCATGGCAACGCCTGCTCCAGGATATTCTTCAGGACAAGCGATACAGGCGATGGAAGAAGTCGCACGTCAAATCGGAGGTTTGGAATATTCTTTCTCGTGGACGGGTTCTGCGTATCAGGAAAAAGAAAATGGAGGTTCATCGTATGACGCGATGCTTTTGGGAATACTCGTCGTGTTTCTTATTCTTGCGGCATTGTATGAACGCTGGACTTTACCTATAGCGGTGTTGATGACTGTTCCTTTTGCTATGTTCGGAGCAATCAGCGCCATCGACTTAAGAGGAATGAACAACGATATTTATTTCCAGGTAGCGTTAATAACTTTGGTAGGATTATCTGCGAAAAATGCAATTTTGATTACAGAATTTGCTGTTATGTTCAGAGAACAGGGGATGGAATTAGTTGATGCAGCGCTGAAAGCTGCAAGACTTCGTTTTAGACCGATTGTCATGACGTCGTTAGCGTTTATTTTGGGATGTGTTCCGCTGGCGATTAGTTCCGGAGCAGGAAGTGCGAGCCGTCACGCAATCGGAACAAGTGTTATCGGAGGAATGCTGGGGGCAACAATTCTTGCTCCGCTGTTTGTTCCTTTGTTTTACGTGTTAATTACAAGAATGAGCGAGCGTTTTAGGGAGAAAAAACATGCGTAATTTATTATTATCGATTCCTTTTGCCTTTTTGTTGGGATGCCAGTCTGGCCCTGACTATAAGGCTCCAAAGGTTGATCTGCCAAAATTAAGTGAGCAGTCCGAAGTTAAAAAGTTTACTCAGGAGAAGTGGTGGGAAGTTTTCGGAATAAAAACTCTTAATAAGTTAGAAGAGTTAGCGTTGAAGCATAACGCGGATTTGAAGCAAGCTATTGCAAATATCGACATCGCAAAAGCTTCTGCGGGAATTGCTTATTCTGAATTGCTGCCGCAAATTTCGGCAAACGCGTCTGGAACAAAAAATTATATTTCGGCAAAAGGAACATCCTTTATGCCGGGGCTAACGCAAAAAAGAAATGTGACCGACTATTTGGGCAATATCGGAATGTCATATGAAATAGATTTCTTTGGTAAGTACAGAAGGGCTAACGAAGCCGAACGAGCAAAATTATTGGCGACGCGTGCGGCAAAGGATGCGATTTTACTCAGTGTTACTGCAGAAGTCGCGAAAACTTATTTCTTAATCAGAACATTGGATGCGAAATTGGCTATCGCAAGAAGAACTTTTGTTACTCGTCAGCAAATGTTTAACGTTTACAAGAGCAGATTCCAAAACGGATATTGCACGGAGCTTGATTATTTAAGAGTCGAGTCTGAAATGGCATCAGTTAAGACCACTGTGATAGCTTTAGAGGAAAATCTCGCAAAGGCTGAGACTGCGATGAGTGTATTAATCGGATGCAGTCCGCGCGTCATGATGGAAAGAAAAACTTCTCCAGATTTAGCGTTAGAAAGGCTAAAAGTTCCGACTGGTGTTCCGTCAGGGATTCCTTCGGA
>JAFQBQ010000223.1 GCA_017416635.1 Alphaproteobacteria bacterium
ATTTACTACCGATTCTATGTGAGTTTTCAGTTTTTAGAGATGCTTTTTGATTGTGAATTTTATAAAAGATATTTGCTTACATACGCAGTGATATAAAAAAAATAACGAGGCAGAATGGTCTAACCTCGTTTTCGCGGATTCCGAAAATTTTTTCTCCCGATTATTTCAGATTCTTTTTGAAAAACTCAACTATCTCCGCAAACGGAATTTTTTCGAGATTATCGTACAAATCAGTGTGATTTGCATTTGGTATAATCATCAGTTTCTTATTATTACCCTTCAATTTTTTGAATGCATCTTCAGAAAAATAACGACTATGTGCATTTTCACCGTGAATCACAAGCACAGGAGTGCGAATTTCGTCGCTGTAAGCCAAAATCGGCATATTAATCAATGAAAGTGACGACGTCGTATTCCAACCTCCGTTTGATCCGATCGAGCGCGGATGAAATCCTCGAGATTTAGACTTGTAATACCCGACGTAATCTTTCATAAATTGAGGCGTTGAATCTGTCAATTGATCAGGATTCGGCAATCCCGGAGATTGCGCATAGTTTCCGTTTTTGAAATCTATTGTGCGCTGAGCATTCAATTTTTGCTTCATTTTGTAGCGAGCGTTTTCATCGACAGAGTCATTGTATCCGCGCGCGCTGACTCGCGTCATGTCATACATCGTCGAAGTAACTGTCGCTTTGATGCGCGTATCTATCGCTGCCGCATTGAAAGCAAATCCACCGAATCCGCAGATTCCCAAAATCCCAATTTTTTCGGCATCGACATTCGGATAATTACTCAAGAAATCGACTGCCGCACTGAAATCTTCCGTATTGATATCTGGAGAAGCTACGTGACGAGGCTCTCCACTGCTTTCGCCTGTGTAAGAAGGATCAAACGCGAGTGTAATGAATCCATTTTCAGCAATTGTTTGAGCATAACGTCCTGAAACTTGTTCCTTTACTGCGCCGAAAGGTCCGCTGACAGCAACTGCCGGAAGCTTTCCCGATGCATTTTTCGGAATATACAAATCGCCGACCAAAGTTATTCCGTAGCGATTTTTGAAGCTGACTTTTTTGATTTCAACTTTATCGCTTTTAACGAAAGTTTTATCCCAACTTTGATTTTCGACTGAATTCACGCTGCATCCTCCTAAAACTAAAGGTAAAACCAAACTTATCAACCATACCTTCTTTAATTTCATTTTATTCACTCCTATTACTTTCTCCTAAACTAACAAATTTTGCAAAGAACTTATAAATCTCTCATATCAATAACAAATCGGAACTGCACTTTTCCGTTTACGATTGTATAGTAGGCTTCAGTTATTTGCTTTGCGACTTCATCGGGTGTTCCTCTAATGATCTTCACCTGCGGATAAATGTTGTTTTCCACGGAATAATCCAGCATTTCTTGTGTTTCTTTTATTCCTCCAATCAATGAACCGTAAATTTTGCGATTCGGAGAAAAAACAAACGAAGACACACTTATAGACGGCGCATTTTTAGTTGCAGGCATTCCGACAATCGCAAATTCACCTCCGAACTTAAGCATTCTCAAATATGCAGACATATCGTATTTCGCAGGAATTGTGCTGAGAATAAAGTTGAATTGGTTTAAGCGAGTTTTATAAAAATCTGCATTTTTAGAAACATTTACAAATTCTTTTGCTCCCATTTTTATTGCAGCTTCGCGTTTTTCTTCAGAAATATCAAACACAGTGACATCCGCTTCGAGTTTTACGAGATACTGCACAGCCATATGTCCGAGTCCTCCGAATCCCGCAACTGCGACTTTATCGCCTTTACGAATTCTCGAAAATTGAATCGGTGAATAAGTCGTAATTCCCGCACAAAGCAACGGCGCAACTTTTTCTAAATCTGCCGTTTCCGGCACTTGTATTGCAAAATCTTCGGAAATTACGATGTTGTTGGAATATCCGCCTTGAGTAATTTCTCCGCTGTGAAATTTATCTTTCGAGGCGTAAGTGAAAACGACATCGCAACATTCTTGCTCTCGATTATGGCGGCAAGTTTCGCAATTCGGATCTTTGCATGAATTTACCATACATCCGACTCCGGCATAGTCGCCGACTTTAAATTTCGTGACATTTTTCCCGACTTGAGTTACTTGCCCAACGATTTCATGCCCCGGCACCATCGGATAATGCTCTTTTTCGTTCCATTCCGAACGCGCCTGATGGATATCGCTGTGGCAAATTCCCGCATACATAATTTTTATAAGAATATCGTTGTCTCCAACGGCATGCCGTTCAAATTCATACGGCTTAAACGGGCCGTCTTTACTGAACATCGCATATCCTTTTGACTTTATCTTTTCCATACTTCCTCCTATTTTGCTTGCCTCTGCAAAGTTAAAACATAAAACAACCACTGGCATTATAAGGCTAAAATTCTAGCCATGTATCTCCTCTAGCTGTTGAAGATCATGCGGTTAATCGCATTACTGAATCATGATAACGACAAAAAGTAAAAAATAGGTTAACAAAATTAACCTTTTCTTAAAGTTTTGTGTGTACTCTTCGGGATAATTGTTTTATCGGAGAGATATATGCCAAATATATTAAAAAAACTATCTACATTATTAGCCGGATTAACTTTGATGTTCGGTTCGGTTGATGCTAAACAAAGTGAAAATGTTGAAACTAAAAAAGCTCTGATTGTTTATTTCTCGCATACTGGAAATACAAAATTAATTGCAGAACGCGCACAAAAAGAACTTGCTGCAGTGAATTATCAGGTCGATTTACATCGTATTGAACCAACAAAACCATATCCTGAATATGGTGATAAATTGAAAGATTTAGCTAAAAAAGAATCTGAAAATGACAATTGCAGACCAGAATTTGAAGCGATAAATGTTGATGTACAATCTTACGATTTAGTTTTGATCGGAACTCCAGTTTGGTGGTACAAAGCTCCGAAAGTCGTACTGTCATTTTTGGAACAACAAGATTTTTCCGATAAAGAAGTTCGTTTCTTCATAACACACGGTGGCGGTCCTGGATCTTGTATAAGCGATATGGAAATCGCATGTAAAGGTGCGAAATTCGGAGACAATATCGACGTATATGGCAATTATCCCGGAAATGGTGAGATTGATTATGAAAAAGTAGCTCCATGGGTAGAAAAAATGACGAACCTAAATAATCAGTAAGAAAAGATGAACTTATTTTAATCAAAGACGGATTTTAAAGGAAAGCTAAAGATGAGAAAGTTTGCTGTTCTGCCAGTCCTGGCACTAGGCATCAATTTTGTGGAATCAAAAGATATGAGTTTAACTGTAAATATATATACTAGGTTCTTGACTATATTAGGTTGATAATCTGAGCGGTAACGCCCGTGAGATTGCCATGTCGCAGTGCTCCTCGCAATGATGAATCGGAAAGGACTGAGCTTATATGTTCGTTGTTCGTCTTCGTTGTGAATGATCTCGAGAGTTATACTGTTGCTCTCCAGTCTCTTCATTGCTTTGCTCTTCTGTTTCTGATCCTTTTGACCGTTTACTCATTGCTTCGGCTTCTTTTTTGTATGCGGACACAATATATTTGACGTCTTTAAATAGTTCTGCAGCTACGTCATATGATGACACCAATATAACGATTATTCTGATATCATCGACTTTTTCTTCAAAAAGTACTCTCGTTTTTCCGCATCTGCCAGAAAAATACCGTTCTTCGATTGACAAAGTTCTATCTTCTTCATCTCGCGGATCAGCAAATTTAAATTTAGATAATGGGCATTTTTCTGTAAACAAATACGCATTCTCAGGGATTTTAGGCATAATCTGATCGTAGTGCTGTGCAAAAACGAATACAGCGGTGTCTGCGGAATTAAAACTGGTTCCTTTTGGCCACAACGCTCCGATCAGGCCATTTTCTCCTTTGAAAGTTCGATACCCCCATCCTTGCGGTGCCTTTATCACCAGATCATTTCTTTCGTCATACTCCGGTGTATATATGGGAGTTCCGAGCATTTCTGGAGCTAATATCAACGCAAACAACAAAACTATTAATCGCATACTTCCCTCAATACAAGACCAGCCTAACAGGCAATTATTAAAAATTTGTGAATTTTCGTAATTTTTTTAATGGAAAAATTAAATTTTAACTTTTTGTTAACTTTTTTTGTCTAAAAATATAAAGTCTGAACAAGAGGAGAAAATATCATGGCAAATTATATCTTGGTATTTGTGTTATTGTTCGTAAACAGCGTTTCATTTGCGATGAATCAAAATTCACTGCAGGGGGCATCTTCTGCAGCAGATGTGAGGTTACGTGTTAGTAATTTCAATCAGACGGCAATGCCAAGGATGAATCGTTATTCCCATGGAGACGCGACGCGTGTTGGCATACTTTCGGGGCAATTGGATCCGGATCATGATTTAATGTTTGATCGGGATAATCGAACTGAAGCCAGAGATTTGTTTGTTCAACCTTTAAATGTCAATGACTTGGGGACTTGTGCTTCCAGTGGATACATGGCAAGGGTATTAGCTATTTCAGGAGGAGGAGTTAGAGGAATAGGACCTGCGGATATGTGCGCGAGTATTGAAGGTCGTTCGAGGAAACCGTTAGCGAATTCTGTGAATTTATTTGCAGGAACATCGACTGGGGCGATAATATCGACAGCTTTAACGATGAAAAATCCAGAAACTAGTGATCCTCTGTATCCTGCTAACAATATTGTGAGATTGTATCAAGAGGAGTGTGATAATATTTTTCAGAGAAGGACTTGGTTGGGATATTTGTTGAAATCGAAGTATAAAACTACGCCGGCGTATGAGACATTCGCAAGATATTTTGGAGATACCAAGTTATCAGAAATCAGAGATGATGCGGATCTTTTGATTCCTCATTATAACTTGACGAATAATCATATTGATTTCTTTAAGAGTCATAAGGCGAAAGATCCACTGTTGGCACAGTATAATGATTTTTATTTGAAGGACGTTATCGCTTCTACCACTGCCGCTCCCACGTATCTCCGCCCTTTTAAATTGCAGTCGGTATATACGCAAGAGCATCATGGAAGAGATTATATATATTCGATTGATGGAGGCGTCGTGGCGAATGATCCGTCAACCTGTGCGTTGACAGAGGCAATGTCATTGTATCATAACGCTAATTCGTTTTTAGTAGTTTCGATGGGAACGGGGAGTTGTTGCGTTGAATTATCTCCGAATGGTTTGTTAGGATGGGCGAAGGATATTTCAACTATTCTGATGAATAACACATCTGAGATGTATGGGCATATGCTGAAGAAATTCGGGCAATATACCAGTCGGCCGGTTTTTTATTCACGTTTGCAGTTTTCGGTATCACCAGAACATGCTGCGATGGACAATATCAGTCAAGAAAACCTGATCTATTTACAGCATCAGTGGCAAAATGACAGCGTTATTTCATCGAAAATAGCGACGTTGAGTCAAGTGTTTAGGGAAAGTGATAAGCCTTCCAGAGAAGCATTGACCAATGGTGGTGAAAATATACCTTCAATGTTTTTGGAGATATAGGCAGATGGCTACAAATTATATTTTTCATTGTTAACTCCTATCAAATTGAGCAGTCTCTTACTTCGGTAAGGGGCTGCTTTTGATTTTTAGATAAATATTCTTGCACCTCAAAAGTGGATTGTGCCTAAACGATATTCAATTTATAATGAGCAGGGTTGAGTTGTGGAGGTGGTTGTGTTTTTAGCAAAAATTGAACATAAGTATATTGATTTTGAACCGTTTTTATCATCAGAATCTGTGGAGTGTCATTATAGTAAGCACCATTCGGGGTATGCAAATAACTTAAATGAGTTGATAAAAGGCACTTTATTTGATGGATTACCTTTGGAAGAGATAATAATAAAGTCTCGAGGCGTGAATCAGAAAGTATTTAATAACGCATCACAGCTGTTTAATCATGATTTTTACTGGAAGTGTATGGCAAAATCAGAAAAACTTCCGAATAGTAAATTGAAAAACTTAATAGATTCACAGTTTGATGATTTTGATAAATTTCGACAAGAATA
>JAFQBQ010000020.1 GCA_017416635.1 Alphaproteobacteria bacterium
ATCGAGTAAAAATTTAGTTATTTATTAAAACATATGATGTAGAACAATCATATGATTTGGAGCAAAAAATGAAATATTGTCTGCCTATAACTTTATTGTTTTTGAGTGCTTGTTCGAATAACGAAAGTTCTTCCAGAATGATTTACAGTACAAAACTTCATGAAGCGTGCTATCGAGGCGATTTTTATGAAGCAGGAAAAGCTCTCGCAGAAAAACCTGATATAAATGCAAAAGACGATTTCAAAAATTCTCCTTTGGAATGGGCTGTTCGCGAAGATAATTATTACATTGCAGAGTTGTTGCTAAAGCACGGTGCTGATGTCAATGTAAAAGATTATTGGTGTGGAGAAGTAAGTAACCGAACTCCTTTATGTACCGCTGTCGAAAAAAATTATTACAGAATTGCAGAATTATTATTGCAACACGGAGCCAATACCGAAGTACATGATGGCTACGATCGCACTCCATTGGGACGCGCAGTTTGGAATAAAAATTATGAAATGGCAAAATTGCTTTTGGAATACGGTGCCGATCCGAATAAAAGTTTAACAACAGATACAGTTTATGTGAGATCCATACTGGCTGAAGCCATTTTTCAAGAAAACCAAAAAATGATTGATTTGTTAAAAAAATATGGCGCAGATATTAATCGTCCATATGAATACGGATGGAATGACGCGCATAATCTGCAAGATATGTCGATCAAAGATTTAAAAAACTTATTGAAAAACGGATTTAATCCATCAATAAAAGATTGCGATGGGAAAAATGCCTTTTTCTACCTTCCTTCAATGGGATCACGCTATTTAAAAGACATCGATAAGTTCATAAAACTACTAAAAAAACATGGCATGAATATAGATGATTTTTCGGAAGTTAAGGTAAATTATACGCAAAAACAACCTGACTATATAAATCCGCTAATCCTAGCAGTAATCGTTGAAGATCATTATCTTGCAGAAGCTCTTCTTCGCAATGGTGCAAATCCAGAACTCGGAGCCTGGCAGATGCGTAGCGTTACTCCTTTGCATATTGCTGCGATGGCGGGAAATTTAGACATGGTTAAAGTTCTTCTTAAATATGGAGCAAAAGTCGAAGGAACTCATTATTGGGAAATTACTCCATTATCGTCAGCAGCAGATTTAGGAAAAGATTTTCCTGCAGAATATGATGGTTATAGAAAATACAGATGGAACGGACCTACAGGCACAACGCCCGAAGAATACACTGAAATAGTGAAGTTACTGATAGAAAAAGGCGCAAATGTTAATCATGTCGAAAAATACAATGAAACTCCGTTGCATCATGCGGTTAGAGGCGGCTGCGAAGCCATTGTACGATTACTTCTGGAGCATGGAGCAAAGATTGACGCAGTGAATTACGATAAAGAAACACCGTTAGATATCGCAAAAAAGTTAAAGTTGGATAACATTCAGAAAATTTTGGAAGAATTCCGAAAATCATAAAGATTTTGCGATACTAATGAATAAATTCATTTACTTGGATTTTTCATTTTCGTTTTGAATGTATCTTTTGATATTTAGATATCCAGCAATGCTTCCTAAAAATAAAAAGATTACCAAAAACAACGGAGACGTGCCGACTTTTTTGTCCAGCCAAACTCCGAAAAACACCCCGATTGCGACGCAAGAAAAAAATTCCAAGCCACAATTCATCGATTTTATGAAATAATTATTATTACGCATTCCCGAAGTTTACTACTTTCTTATCTTCTTCAAAAGGTAATTCTTCTTCTGGAGTATTTTCGTTTTGATTAGAATCGGTAACCACTGGAAAGATACAAACCACGCTGGTGCCTGAATCCGGATCTGAATGGATGTTCAAAGTTCCTCCATGCATTTCGATCAAAGTTTTTACCAACGGCATACTTATACTATTCGCGTCGTTGTTCAAAAAATTAACAAACTTGCTGTATGTTCGTTTAAACACTTTTCCATCTTCTTTATTTTTGTAAACTATCCCCTCGTTTTTGATAATAACTTTGATTTCGCTATTCTCATTTACGATTTTGATATTTATCGTTCCGTGCAGCGAAGTAAATTGAATCGCGTTGATCAGTATATTGAAGAATGCTTGCTTCAAACGAATTTTATCTCCAAGATAAGTGATACTTTCCGTAGGAAAATTCCGCACAATATCTACACTTTTTTCTTGGGCTCTCTTTTTTATTCCAGAAATTACATCTTCCAAAACTTCCTGAATCGAAAATTGCGTTTTGTTCAATTTAACTGAATCAACATCGATAGAAACCATATCGAGCAAGTTATTGATTAGCTCGTTAAGCTGATTAGAGGCATTTAATATATAAGTGCAATACTCAAGCTGCTTGGTATTCAAATCGCCGAAATATTTTCTTATCAACAGTTCTGCAAAACCGATTAAAGAATTTAGTGGTTCTTTCAATTCTGTAGAAATGCTAGAAACGAATTCCAAACGCAAATTTTGAGCCGAACGAAGCGCCTGATTTTTTTCCATAATAGCTTTTTCGACAACACAAGTATCGGTAATATCTATAAAACTGTGCATATGCGCGCCATCAGGAAGCGGAGTATAATTAAACAATATTACCGAACCGTCTTTCTTTATTAATCTACCTGTTTTATTAATGCGATCGGTTAAATTGCTAACAGCATTTTCGCGAAACGCTTTCCAATTTTCTCCATAATCGAGACAATCTTTAATATCATCCAGCATTTCTGATATATGCACTTCTTTGAAGTCTGCTACACTACAATTATTTAGTCCCCAAACTTTTAACAAAGCGTCATTCACAATTTTTACTCGATTATCGCTTCCGCATACCATGATGCCTTCATAAAGATGATCTAACGTTTCTTTTTGAACAGCAAGCAACGTATTATTTTGTCTCTGAAGAGCTAGCGAATCGGTAACATCTTCGTACATGAACAACAATCCACCAAGAGGATAAGGCGCCGTCAAAACTCGCAGAACTCGCCCATTTGGAAGATGCGATAATTCCTGCATTTGGGAAGTAATTGAAGTAAACAACGAAAGCTGTTGCTTCTTAAATGCCTGGAAGTCCGCATGTTCGGTGAGTTGACGATTGTTGCGGCGCTCCTCCAGAATTTCACCGTATGTCGGATGCGAATGCAGCCACGCTTCATCTAATTTAAATAATTTATAATAAGCACTATTGAAGAATGACAACCGCATATCTTCTCTAAAAACAGCAATAGCTGTCGAAATATTTTCAAGAATATCGCAGTTCGCCGTAATTACCTTATCGAAATTAGCGGATAAATTTTCTTGTTCAGTAACATCTTGAGCATATCCGATAAATTCCGAATTTATGGTCGGGCATTCGCTCACTAAAAGTTTTCTTCTGGTGCCACCGATTACTGTTCCCTGTACGACACTTTGAGATTTGCCGCTTTTCTTTACTGTTTCCGCCAAAGAATGTCCCTGCCCAAATAATGATCCCGGAACTAACGGAATATTATCTAAAACCACTCGTTCAGCATTGATGTCTAAAGCATCTGCATAAGATTTATTACAATAAACGATGTTAAGTTTATTATTTCGCTTCCATACTTGAATCGGCAATGTATCCAAAATTTCTTTTAACGAATCTACCTGAGATTTTTCATCTATCAAATCTTGTTCAATACCTCGTACAAAATTAGCGACTTCGGTAATATTTCTAGCCCATAAGGTAATTGTTTCTAAACCATCGATTACAGTTTTCGAACCCGAAATTTTTAAATCTAAACCATCTTTTGCATGCACTTGAACCACAAACGGCTGCCCGATCTTTTGTAATTGAAAGAAGTTTTCTGACAAAGCTCCAGCATCACTTTCGGAAATACTTTCCAACACATTCGAAAAAGTTATAATCGACAAACCCTGTACATTGAAGAGTTCTTTAAATTTTTTTGAAGCGTTAACATAATTCAAATTTTTGTTCCAAGCTATCCAACAATCATTTGTTGTAGTTAAAACAGCCTGATAGTGACACAAAATATCGTGATATCTTGCCTCTCCGAATTTAGATTCATATAAACTATACAACAAGCAAACAGAAGCAGTTAGCAATGATAAGGCAGCTAAAACATATGCTTCCGAGAAAATAACAAGGACTATTCCCAATAATGAGAATACCACTCCCGCAACATCTTTTCTGGACCAAGTTGTCATTCCAAGGCGTTCTTCATAAAATCGAATTTATTATTAGATATCATACAAAAAAATTCAAGCAATTTTACGGATTTTTTATACAATTCACAAATAAAAATAAAATATTTATGGACGTGCAAAAATTTTGTAGAATGGATTCGCACTTTATGGAGGTCAAGCAATGAAATCAGATATAGAAATTTCGCAAAAAGCAAATCTTAAACACATAAAAGATATCGCGAAAGCTATTGGGCTGTCCGAAAACGACTTAGAGTGCTAC
>JAFQBQ010000021.1 GCA_017416635.1 Alphaproteobacteria bacterium
AGAGATGTTGAGAACGCCAAACTTCGGAAGAAAATCTTTGAACGAGATCAAAGAAGTTCTCGCACAGATGGGGTTGTATCTTGGTATGCAAGTAGATGGTTGGCCTATCAGCAATGTCGATGAAGTGGCCAGAAAATTACATAGTAAGTTTTAAGAGGTTTTATCATGCGTCATGGAGTGAGTGGCAGAAAGTTTAACAGAAGAACATCTCAAAGAAAGGCTTTGTTCAGCAGTCTTGCGAAGAGTTTGTTGAAGTACGAGCAAATCGTTACGACTCTTCCGAAAGCGAAAGATTTGCGGCCTATCGTTGAGAAAATGATTACTTTGGGAAAGGAAAATACCGTTGCTAATAAACGTAATCTTTTTTCGAAGTTAAGAGATGATGCTCTGGTCGCAAAGGTGTTTGGTTCCTTGGCCGAGCGTTATGCATCTCGCGCCGGTGGATATACTCGTATTGTAAAGTGCGGGTTTAGACAAGGCGACATGGCTCCAATGGCAGTAATTGAGCTATTGGATCGAGATGAGTCAGCGAAGAACATTACTCCAGTCGCTCCAGTTGAATCGACTGAGCCCGAAGTAACTGCTCAAGCTTAAACTATATAAATTTTTTTCATTTTTTTTATCCTTTACCCCTGCCTTCACGGGCGGGGGGTTTTTGTATAAGTTAGTCTTTTCGTTGAGTTTAGATGCAACGATAACAAATTAAGTAACAACGTTTTCATTTCTTTCTCCTTATTAATTATAGATATTCACTGAACAAATTGTGTCAAAAACAGATTAACGAAAGGTTAATATATCTCAATACTTGTTAAGTTTTGCTAAGTAGTATATCTTAACGGGGGAGCATGAGGGCGAAATGATTATTCTTGATTTCGAAAAGCCGATTTTTGAGTTGGATGCTAAGATTCAGGAGCTGAAGAAGCTGAATTCTGAGGATCTTAATATTTTGGAAGAAATCAAAAAACTTGAGTACAAGCAAAAAAAGCTATTGAAGCAGATTTATTCGGAGCTTTCTCCTTGGCAGAAGGTGCAAGTAGCGCGGCATCCGGAACGTCCGAAGACTTCAGATTACATCGGCGCGTTGATCGAAGATTTCGTTCCGCTCGCGGGAGATCGTTTGTTCGGCGATGATTTGGCGATTACTGCAGGAATCGGTCGGTTCAGGGGAATGTCAGTCGCGGTTATCGGCCAGGAAAAAGGAAAAGATACGGACGGGCGCATAAAGCATAATTTCGGAATGCCTCATCCGGAGGGTTATCGTAAGGCCTGCCGAATTATGGATCTCGCAGAAAAGTTTAAGTTGCCTTTACTGACTTTTATCGATACAGCTGGAGCATATCCTGGTGTTGGAGCAGAAGAGCGCGGACAGGCGGAAGCTATAGCAAAATGCATTGAGAGATCGCTTAATTTCCAAGGACCGATTATCGCAACAATTATCGGAGAAGGTGGATCGGGCGGCGCGGTCGCGTTGGCTGTCGCGAATCAGATTTTTATGCTGGAGCATTCAGTTTATTCGGTTATTTCTCCGGAAGGTTGCGCGTCAATTTTGTATCGCAATCCTGAAAAAGCCTCCGACGCTGCAAATGCGTTGAAGTTGACTGCGCAGGATTTGTTGTCATTTAAAATTATCGATGCGATTATTGAAGAGCCGATCGGTGGGGCTCATCGCGATGCCGAAACGACGATTAAGCATGTCGGAGATAAAATAAAATCAGCGTTGCATGAAGTTTCAGGAGTGTCGGATTTGCGGTCGCATCGCAGTGAAAAGTTTTTAAATTTCGGAAGAGTTGCATAAATGTTTCAAATTGATGTGAAGAAATACGAGTCCATTATCGGGGCGTTGGGAAATGTTTTCGAGTGGTATAACTACGCGCTGGTTATGCCTTTTGCAGTTGTATTGATGCAGCAATTCTTCCCTGAAAATACATCTGCTTTCGGAAAAATTTGCGGCGGATTAATCGTTTCTATGGGATTATTTTTGAGACCGCTGGGCGCGTTTGTTTTCGGACCGATCGGAGATAAGTTCGGTCGACAAAAAGCGATTTCCTGGTCAGTTTTGCTGATGGCTATTCCGACGATTTTGATGGGATTGATTCCTGGGTATAAGGAAATCGGGATTTTAGCTCCGATTTTGTTGATTTTTTTACGGATTTTGCAGGGAATATCCTTGGGTGGAGAGTATACTGCGGCAATGGTTCACATAGTTGAACGCGCTCCAGCTGGGAAAAAAGGATTTTACGGATGCTGGACTGAAGCAGGCAGTCAGATGGGTGTTTTGCTTGCAGGACAGAGCGTTGTATGGATTTCTTCGTTGTTTCCGGAAAGTGAAGTATACAGTTTTATGTGGCGCATTCCATTTTTATTCGGGATTATCCTTGTTCCTTTTGCATTTTTGATTCCTGATCAAGAACTTAAAGAAAACAAAAAAGTCTCTATAATCAATACGTTGAAGCTGCATCTGAAAGAGGTTTTCTGCACCATCGCGATTACTTCATTTAGCGCAGTAGCGTTTTATACGTTGTGGACGTTCTTGCCAGGATATTTAGTTACTCATGGTATTCTAGCATTGAAAGATGCGTCAGTATGCGGAGTCAGCGCAACCATAATGTCAGTTGTCTCCATTCTAGTATGTGGATATTTGTCCGACATTTTCGGACGCAAACCGTTTCTAATTGCGGGAATTTTCGGCGTGGCTATTACTTTGTGCGTAATGTTTCTTGGAAATTTTCATGATTTTCATATTTGGTTACTGCTTCACTCTTTGTATGGCTTTTGCATCGGAACATATTACTCCAGTCGAGCAGCGTTTTTTTCAGAAGCGTTTCCAAAAGAAGTGCGGTGCACGGCAGTATCTGTTTCACTGAGTTTGGCGCAGGCGTTTTTCGGCGGATTAACTCCAATAGTCATGGTCTGGATAGTAGATGCATCTGAGTATTTCGCGATAGTTCCTGTGATATGCGTGTCGTTTTTCGCGCTTTTCGCCCTCTCGCAATTGGAAGACAAAGGCGTAAAGTCGAAAAATTAACTTTGTGTTAATAATCACAGTGTATTTTTAAGACAATTAAAATTGAAGAGGTGAAAAATGATGTGGCCAGCTATATTGTGCGGACTTTTGGCATTCATGATTTTTAATGGCCTTTTTTTTGTTGTTCAGCAGCAAAATTGTGCAGTTATTGAACGGTTTGGAAAATTTCATCATATCGCAAAATCGGGATTAAACATGAAAATTCCGTTTATAGATTCTATTTTTACGCAGCTATCGTTGAGAATTCATCAGTTGAATGTCTCCGTTGAAACCAAGACACAAGATAACGTTTTCGTGAATGTTATGGTTTCGGTTCAGCATAAAGTGCTGGAAGACAAGGTTTATGAAGCGTGTTATACGTTGCAAGATCCAGAATATCAGATTAAGGCATTTATTTTCGATTTAGTGCGCGCACAAGTTCCTATACTGACTTTAGACGATTTATTCGCGAAAAAGGACGATATCGCAAATGCTGTACAAGCGGAGTTATCCAAGCCAATGAAAGAATTTGGTTACGAAATCATCAAGGCATTAATAACAGATATCAATCCTGACACAAATGTGAAGGCTGCAATGAATGAAATCAATACAGCTCAACGTTTAAGGGTTGCTGCGGCTGAAAAAGGTGAAGCTGAAAAGATTTTAAAGGTGAAACAAGCAGAAGCAGAAGCTGAGGCAAATATCTTACACGGTAAGGGTATCGCTGGACAGCGTCAAGCTATCATTGAAGGATTGAGTTCTTCTGTTGAAGAATTTATACGGCAGATTCCAGATGCTCGCGCTTCGCAAGTTATGGATATGGTTTTGCTTATACAATATATTGATACTTTGAAAGAAATCGGCGGATCTTCTCATTCTAATGTTGTGTTTATTCCTCATTCTCCGGGAAATATTCATGATTTGTCTAATCAAATCCGTGAAACGGTGTTGGCGTCAGATTTGTTGAAAAACGAAAAAAATTAAAATTTAATTAATTTTTTACAAAAAACAACTTGACGGAATTCAATATCGATGTTATCTTAACCAACGAAATTGATATTTTTATCCTTTCATTAACAAATAAACAAAAATAACCACTGAGCCAGCGAAAGCTGGCTTTTTGTGTATGGAACTTACTGATTATCAGAATTTGGCACAATATTGCGAGTGGATTCTTCTAAATCAATACGCTCCTGCTCCCGTAGTATTCGACGGCATGAACTTATAAATTCAGCATATCGTTGATCACGGTATTGTCCGTATTGATTACAATACATCCTTGCTGCATCCAACCAAGTATCTGGATTGCTACTTGGATTCTCTTCCTCTTCACATTCTTCATATTTCTTCCAGCATTCTTGACTTAGTTCTGCACATCTATTGTATACTTGTGTACAATCTGCACATACTTGTGCCCATCGTTGATTAAATTCTGTATGGAAACCTTGAGGTACGTTCATCCCTAGATGCTCTAAAACTTGAACACCATTTAGAGTGTTTAGACTTCGCATATTTACTAGGTTAATGTAACGGGCCTGCCTGGTTAAATCCATCGCGCCTGCTGAACTAAATCCCAAAAACACAGCCATCGCTGCTACTGTCGAAAAGTACCACATTCTCTCTTCTCACTTCTTAAATGCTTCTTCAACATAGTGTACTTTTTATCAGTGACAAGAGAGAATTTAAACTTTTCGCATCTAACTTTGCTTACAGAGCGACAATATCTCCGACATAGGTTCCTAACTCAGTTGCGAGTTTTATCAGAGAATCGTTAGGCGTCAGTTGCCTTTTTGTTTCTCTGATATCTTCTAATTTTGTTTGAACAACAGCTTTTCCTCTTATGCCTAACTGACAGTTCCCAGCTTCGTTGCTGTTGCAAGCAATGGCTGCTGCAGCTTGTCCGAACCTCATACCCAGTTCAATATCCGATAAAGTAGGAGAATTTCCGCGTTGCAAATGTCCTAAGCAAATCGATTTCGCGTCGAAGCCTTGAGCCTTTAAATCATCTGCTATTTTTTGAGCGATACCGCCATATGCGACTCTTGCCAAAGTATCTGATACGTGATTTACGTTATATTCTTCTGAACCAAATTTTACAGCTTCCGAAACTACTATGAAAGCGTACTTTTTCCCGCTCGGGCCGAAAATCTGGTGCATTTTTTGATAAATTTCTTCCATTCTGTATGGAATTTCTGGAACCAAAATTACGTCAGCGCCTGTTACCAGACCTGCACTTAGTGCGATGTATCCAGCTGCGCGCCCCATAACTTCAACAACCATAATTCTTTCATGGGTTCTAACAGTAGGTCTGAGTATTTCAACTGCCTGAGAAACTGTTTGAACTGCCGTAGAAAATCCAACCGACACATCTGTATTTTTAATGTCATTGTCGATTGTTTTTGGCACTGCGACGATTTTCAACGTTGGATCTTTTGTGATAATCGACTTCATGATGCGTGTACTGCCATCTCCACCGATATAAATCAGACATTTTAAGTTATGTTTCTTGTAAGTTCTTATCATTTCAAAGTCTGATTCGTCTTTTGAGAGCTTTTTCTCACCTTTCACTACGGGCTTGGTCCAGCATCTTAACATGCTGCCCCCCTGCGCTAAAATTTCAGGTGAACAATTATCATCATTTAATTCTATGAATTCATCATCTATCATTCCTTGTGCACCATGCCTAAATCCTAAGACCTTAAATCCTCTTCTTTTGGCTCCTTGATATACTGCATAGATAATGCTGTTCAATCCAGGACAATCTCCTCCCGAAGTAAGGATACCGATAACTTTATCGTCGGTTACAGAAGCATTCGCTTCATTAGCTTTCGCCGAAACAGATGTAAAACCAAAAATAAACAAAAAAACTACGATAAAAAAACGAGAGCTAATCAATTTGCAAGGTTTGGAAGACATTATTTTCTCCTTTGTTAATTTATACAACAATGCAATGTGCCTTTGTTATAGTTATTACAAATTAATTAAAATTTCAAGAAATATATATCGATAAATTAATATAACTTTATCGCGAAAATATGAAAAAATTCCGCTGCTTACAAAACTGCTTGAATTCTCCATTCATAATTACCGCAGAAAAAACTATCACTCCGGAGCAACTTCTTCTGTCTCTCGATTTTTTATCGTTCTAAGAACTTCTTCCGCTGCAATGCTTCTAGCCACTGTTAACTGCGAACGAATCTTTTGAAAGAAAAATTGTTGCCTTTGTTGTTCTTGAGGTTGAAGCAAATTTTCAGCGTGTTTCATCAAGTTTTCAGCTGTGCAATCATCCTGAATTAATTCAGGGACGACCGTTTCATGCGACAAAATATTCACCAAACAAATATAAGGTACATGAATTAGCCATTTCACTAAACGATAAGTAAATTCTGAAGTTTTATACATAACAACAAACGGCAGATTCATTTTCGTAAGCTCCAGAGTAACGGTGCCAGAAGCGGCGACAGCCAATTTAGAGCTATTATACGCCTTTACTTTTTTTAATTTTTTTGTCGAAACGATAGGCTTTACCGACCAACCAGATACAAATTTTTTGATAAGCGGAGCCATTTCTCGTGTTGTTGGTAAAAAGAATTGCGCCTCTGGGTATTTCAGCGAAAATAACTCTACAAATTTTTTCAAAACAGGCATATGTAGCTCTAATTCTGATGCTCGGCTGCCAGGAAGTAAGGTTACTCCGATTTGCTTACATTCTTCAGGCTGAGATATAAAATCATTATCGACCATAACTGGATGTCCGACAAATGCTGTATCTAAATTGTACTTGCTGAATATCTCCTTTTCAAAAGGAAACAGAACCAGCAACTTATCGATGAATTTATGAAGACGAGCGGCTCGCCATTTCCTCCATGCCCAAACGGGAGGCGCAACATAATGAATGACAGGAGCTTTGACCCCCATCCTTTTCACCGCTTTGTAGACACGATGCGTGAACCCTGAAGAATCGATGCCGATAATTACATCAGGCTGATAATATTTGATTGTTCGAGCTGTTTTTCGGATCAACTTCCAAACATGCCAAATTTTCCCGATGACTTCTTTTATTCCGATTAAAGATAATTCACTAATTGAAAACAACGAAATAATACCGACTTGCTCCATGTAAGAGCCACCGATTCCGCAAAACTCCGTATCCTCGTCGAGCTTTTTAATATCTTTCATCAATCTACCACCAAGGTAATCTCCCGAGGCTTCACCTGCCATAATAAAAACTTTTCTCTTGTGTCGGACTTTAACCACTTGCAAGAAAAGCCCGTACTCGTTCGCTTTTTGTATGACTGTTTCTTCATCTAACACTATGGTTTTGTTATCTTCAATAACTGCTCCTCGGTAACCGTGATTATGCAGATTTTCAATCGTATCCGGACCGATCGTCGGCAAATCCATGCGCAAATCTTGTTGCGGTTTGGAAAGTTTTACCAAAATACCTTCGTAACAACGATCGATCATTGCGTCGGTACCACGAACATCTTCTTTTGCAATTATTTTTCCGTCTGAAACAACTACAGCCTGACCGATATCTTGCAATCCTAAATGCAATGCGGCGGAAATACCGATGCGAATATCTTCCATATCAGATTTACTCGGCGCAACCTTTGTGTATATACCTTCAGATAAAAATAAATACTTGAATAATTCATCACCAGATATAACTTGCAATCCTTGTTCATGAACAAGTTCAGCGACTTTTCGTAAAAGAGCATCATCTCCGCAAAATAATAATTCTTTGCAAAGACGTAGCGCCCATTTGAATCCGGTCATATCAAATGACAAATCAAACAACGATGGCCGAACAATCCTTCCTGCAAAAATTATCTGTGTTACTTCATGTAATTTTAAAAAGTGCAGGATTTCACCGATTCTTCCTAAATTTGCGAAGAAGCGAGGGACGTCAGGATAGTCAATTGATTTATCATACCCACTTATAAAAACTAAGCAGAATTCTCTCTTTTGTTCCTGACAAGTTTTTATAACCAAATGAGGGTAATCTCCTCCTCCGCAAATTATTCCGATCATGATCTATCCTTTGGTAAACAAAACGAGCGATTAGTTTTTTCTTTCATGAATTTTACAATTTCCTGAA
>JAFQBQ010000022.1 GCA_017416635.1 Alphaproteobacteria bacterium
TGCCGCACACTGCTGAATGAATGTCAGCCCCGACCGCACCGCACCGGAACGGATATAATGATTGTTCGACCGGCGATAGCTGTCGTTGTCAATATAGGTGCATTGCCGCTCCTTGTCCAAAAGCCACTTTCCGATGCCGTTCAGACGAATTACGTTTTCGGACTCGATGCTGCATTACGGATCAGATAAACCAGATCTCAGAAATCCCCTTATTATAGAAGATGTTAGCGATATTTTTGTTAACTCTGAATTTAAAGCGTTCGTCGAAACGATTAAAAAAGGTGGAATAGTTCGAGCGATTGCCGTAAAAGGCGCCGAAAAACAGCCGAGAAGTTTCTTCGATAAATTAAATGATTGGGCGAAAACCTTGGATATGCCGGGGCTCGGGTATATTTCTTATATCGAAGGTGCTATCAAAGGACCAATCGCAAAGTTTTTATCTCAGGAGCAATTAGAAGAATTGCGGACGAAAACAAATCTTCACGAAGATGGAGTTATTTTCTTCATTTGCGGAGAGAAAAACAAAGCCGCGAAGTTGGCTGGTGTGGTCAGACAGAAACTCGGCACGGATCTGAATTTATTGAATGATAATTTTGAGTTCTGCTGGATTGTAGACTTCCCGATGTATGAACTTAACGAAGATACGGGCAAAATTGAGTTTTCGCATAATCCTTTTTCCATGCCTCAGGGCGGAATGGATGCATTGATGAATATGAATCCGTTAGATATAAAAGCGTATCAATACGATATCGTGTGTAATGGTATCGAACTTTCAAGCGGAGCTATTAGAAATCATCTTCCGGAAGTAATGATTAAAGCTTTTGAGATTGCTGGTTACGGCGAAGAAGTCGTTAAAGAAAAGTTCAAAGGAATGTTTAACGCTTTCCAGTATGGAGCTCCTCCTCACGGTGGATGCGCTCCTGGAGTCGATCGAATGATAATGTTGCTTGCAGATGAACCAAACATCAGAGAAGTGATTGCGTTTCCGTTAAATCAGCAAGCGCAAGATTTGATGATGAATGCTCCTTCTAATGTTACGGATGAACAATTGAAAGAGCTTCATATAAAAATTGAAATGCCAAAGAAACCTGTGAAGTAGGCAAATCGAATGATGAGGAAGTTACTATCAATTGCTGTTGCTTCGTTGTTCTTGATAACAGGCGAGAGCTTTGCTTATAATCTAAAAATTACTTGCAGAGCGAAGGGGATTGAGCTCGTTTTATTGCAAGAAGCGATTGATGAATGGGTTAGAAAGACTCATAATAAACACAACGTTGAGGTAGTAACTCTTCCTCATTCGAGTAATGAGTGTTTTGCTCTGTATAAACAGTGGTTGAGTGCGGAATCGTTCGACATAGATATTTTGCAGATGGATTTTCCTTGGATTGGAGCATTTGCTGATTATTTAGCAGATTTGAGACCGTTGATAGATGTGAAAGTCCTCTGTGAAAAAGATATTTTTCCAGCAGTTTTAAAAAACATGTATGACGGCGATCGTCTGGTTGCCCTTCCGGTTTATACGGATTGCGAGATTATGTATTATCGAAAAGATTTATTGGATAAGTATGGATTTTCGGTTCCGAAAACGTGGGAGGAGTTGTATCAGACTGCTTTGTCAATACAAAGAAAAGAACAACGGACGAACAATCGATTCATCGGATATGTATTTCAAGCAAAAGCATTCGAAATGTTGACTTGCAACTTTGTTCAGTTGGTTGATTCTTTTGGAGGCTCAATTGTTAAGGATGGAAGAGCTGATATAAATTCTCAGCAATGTGTCGATGCTCTGTCATTTATGATTGATTGCTTGAAAAATATAAGTACGCAAAGCGTATTGAATTACTCTGAAGAAGAAGCTCGAGGGTTGTTTCAGGCTGGAAATGCACTATTCATGAACACATGGCCGTATGCTTGGTCGCTGATGAATGATCCGTCGACCGCTGTCTCAGGAAAAA
>JAFQBQ010000023.1 GCA_017416635.1 Alphaproteobacteria bacterium
AGGAAAAAGACTGGTGTTTGAGTTTGTTCCGCGGAGTCCGCATCGAATCAATCATGAAAAATTGTTGGCTTACGTAAAAGAGCATCCGGATGCATATTTAAGGGAAATCGCAGCTCATTTTTCAGTGGCTATCACGACAATTTGGAACGCGCTGCATCGACTGGGCGTGACATATAAAAAAACGCACAATTTATCGCGAAGCGGACTCGAAAAAACGGGAAAAATTTATAGAATTTCTAAAAAAACAGTCCAAAAATAAGCTGGTTTTTGTTGATGAATCAGACATTGATACGTATTTATATCGAAAAAATTGTCGTGCTCCTAAGGGACAACAAGTGCATAAAGCCATTTCGTGGCGGAAATTTGAGCGTTGTAGCATAGTTGCAGGAAAATGCGAAAAAGCGGTTTTGGCTCCTTTCGGATATTACGGAACATGCAACTTAAAATTGTTTTTGAAATGGGTTAAAGAGATGCTCGCACCAAATCTCAAGAAAAATCAAATAGTTATAATGGATAATGCCAGCATACATAAACCTCCTAAAATTCGGGAAGCAATCGAGAAAGCCGGATGCAGGCTCGTATATCAGCCTCCATATTCTCCGGATTTAAATCCTATTGAGCAATTTTTGGGCTCTTCTTAAGAAAAAATCGGAGCACCAAGGCAGAAATTTGACTCAATTTTTGACGCCATTCAATATGTATTGGCAAATTAAAAGGAGTATAAAATTTATATCAAGTTTGTTTTTCGTATATTATAGACTCTGAGAAAACTATATCTTGATTTTTTTAAACTCTGATTTTCGTAAACGAGAACGGAATCATACCTATTTTACGTTTATGGCTAAATGACCAGTTTTGTAAAATAAAGCAGTGCATGTATGCCAACGTTATGTTTAAGATATGATCCGGTAAGTAGTCTGATTAGTTTTTATTAAAATTCAATATGCCCCATCAAATTGAAATTAGTATACAAGATCGTTATCTCGCAAATGTTCAATAAAGCTGCAAATTATGGTTTCATTTCTTTCGGCAATATCTCTTTCTGTAAAATCGTCTTTTTCATTAGCTAATTGCCAAAGTTCTTGAATATCAGTTCCTTCTTGCTTTTTTCCATTTTTATTTTGATACTGTCCCAAATAATACTCTTTCTTATCAGCAAATCTATAATCGGATGCTCTAATATTTATTCGGCTTTCCAGAAGAGACTTGTTACCTAACGATTCTCTATCTTTTTCCAAAAGCGTATCAGAATTCCTGTTATTTGCAAATATATGTTCGATTTGATACTTCGAATTTATGGTTAATTTTTGTTGAGGCGTATGAAATGCCCACCATGTTAACAAAGCTTTTGTTATAGGCTTTGAATTATAAAAGGCAAAATTTAAGAACATATTTTTGGTATTTTCAGCATCAAATTTATGATCGCAAAAATCGACATTTTCTCCCTTCATTAATTTTACCATCTCAGCATAAATTGGAGTTCTTAAAGCATTTACTCCGGGATTTGTAATTGCATATGCAAAAATGAAAGCAGTAATCTTTTCTAAAAATGAACTAAACTTATCATCATTAAGCAGATTGTCTTCATCTTTGTTGATCATAAAATATACTGATGTAATGCCAGTCCATAGATTGTTCGGTGCGTACTTTAATATAAACAATCTTCGCAACACATCTTCGGAGAAACGTAAATTATTCAACGAATAAACATCCTTCCAAAAATCTGCAAGATCGATTAAATTTCTGAAAGTTTGTTCGTTTAGTATGCCATATTTTTCCTTGCTTGAATTTTCTGGAATCACTTTAGCTTTTTTGTTTGGATTTTCGTAAAATTTTCTTAATGATATGGTCGTCGTATCCTTTATTTCTCTCTTAGCTCGTTCGTAATACATATATCTTATGAACAATTCATCTAAAGGATTACCGGAAACTTTTTTAAATATTTTATTACAAACTTTTTCCAGATCTTTCCATACGGCATCAAATTGTTGCTTTACAAAATTTTTTCGTTCTGCTTCATTAGCGAATTTCTCAGTTTGCTTAGAATAATATTTATAGAATTTAAATTTAAAAATATCGGAATCAGAAAGTTGTAATCCTCTGTTATTGAGTGTAAAGAAAATATCTGTTGCGCTTTCTTCGGACGATGTCTCAATTGGAAATATGATGACATTATTCAAGATACGAGCAGGTAAGTACGAAAAGTAGTTTGGGTATTTTTTGATAAATTCCTCTACCTTCATTTGAAAAAAACGGTAATTTTTTACATAGTTACTTTCTTCTTTTTTTTCGTTGCTTTTTGGTACTTCATTAGCGAACAAATCGATCTCTTTTTCATCATTTACAATTCCTTCCGAAGTGGATATCTTTTCGGCCGAATCAGCAATTAATCCTGTAGTTAAAATAGAGAAAAAATCTTGTTTATCATCATCATTGATAGACTCGGAATCTATTTTTAAAGATGTTAGCAAATTTCCGAATTCGTCTGTTTTCCAAATACATCTCCCGATAATACCTTGCATAGCCCGAGTTTCCGTATCTTTCATGTTTTGATATTTATTGAAAAACGCTCGCAAAAGCAACATTAATGAAATTAATCTTTGCTGGCCATCTATAACTTCCATTTGTTTGTATTCATTTAGAAAAGTTTCGATTGGCCCAAGGAAATATTCATCGTTATTATCAAACTTACTGTAATCTTCTTCTGGAAAAGCAAAAGCCAATAAGTCATCCCATAACGTTCCGCATTCGGCTTCTGTCCATGAATATTTGCGCTGATATCCTGGAATTAAAAAATTTGATTTTTTATTCTCGAGAAATTCTTTGATAGTTTTTCGTGATACCTGTAATTCTGCCATTGAAATACCTTTCTATAAACCCGTCATCTATAGTGTAATTTGGACATGTTAAGGCAATATTAACATTTTTATAAATTGGGTGAACGTTTTTACGTGTTAAAAGAAATATTGAAAAGCATCATAAAACCGATATGCTCAAACGCGGCGAATGGCGAGCAACTTAGGATTAATCTCCTCGCGAGTCGTTGATTTAGAACGCTTTATCAAACGCGCAATCTCAGAAATTGAGCAACCAAGCGCATAATTTACTTCAATTTTTCTCGTTCCTCCGCTGATAATTGACTGTATTTTTTATCATTTCCAATATATTCTAATCCCATCGAGTAATCTCCTGTGTAAAAATTAATCAAATTAACTTAGACGATTACTCGACTCTTTTCTTCTCCAAACCGTTCGGCTTCTGTTTTTAATTTGTAAAATGCTATTATAGCACGTGTTGGCTTGGTAAATTTTCAGAGATTAATTAGACGGTCAAGCTAATATATAATAAGGTTTAATACCGAAAAATGGAAAGGTGACATCAGTAATGGATGTCTCCTTCTTTTTTTAAAAAGTCGAATTGTTTTGAAATCTGATTAACATTGCAAAGTGAAACTTCTTTAAATCTGCTTTACACCTTTCTGCTTTCAAACTTATTGGTTTATATCGAATGCATTCGAATATGTCGCCTAAAACGCGCCCTACTTCTTCTTGTAACGACTTATTAATCATTCATAGTGAAGATAATGTAATTTTTTGAGTTCGGCTCTGGTTTGGCTGATACCGTTTAAAGTTAACCCGCAGGTAATACTCAAAAAAGAGCACAGCATGGTTCCGATGGCTGATATCAAAGTAGAACTCTGTCTTTCGCTGAAAAAATCGAAAATTACGAATAATGATATGGCAAATAAAAACAAAGAAATTATTCCGAAAAACAATAATGGACGCGTTTCTATCAACAAACGGATAATGCTTCGAAGAATTTTGAAACCATCATATACTGTGTGCAACTTGCTGAAAGAATTATGCGGACGTTCTTTGTAATTTGATTCTATTTCCATGCACGGCAGAGACAAAGACAACGCGTGAATTGATAATTCAGCTTCTATGTCGAACCCTGTTGATGTGACAGGGAATGTCTTCACAAATCTTCTGGAAAAAGCTCGATATCCCGAAAAAATATCTTCAAACTCGCTATTAAAAAGTAATTTC
>JAFQBQ010000024.1 GCA_017416635.1 Alphaproteobacteria bacterium
AAAAAACTTGCTCCTGAGGAAATGGATTGTTTGTTGCGGAAAATGGAAAACACTCAAAATATAGCGCAATGCTGCCACGGACGCCCTTCGTACATAATATTGTCATCTAAAAATTTAAATAAATTATTTGAAAGATCTTGATGAAGGTATAAAATACCCCCATATATAAAAAACACAAGTTAATGGACATATAGATGATAAAACAAATAAGGTTACAGCCTTTGGTTAAC
Organism: Alphaproteobacteria bacterium; assembly: GCA_017416635.1. GTDB lineage: Bacteria > Pseudomonadota > Alphaproteobacteria > UBA3830 > UBA3830 > UBA3830. The sequence goes on from JAFQBQ010000024.1 coordinate 231, forward strand.
CTACAGAGTCGAGTTATTCTAGGATATGAAGCGCTGTATGCTAAAATTACAGACGAGGATTATCCGAGCGCGGTAGAAATACTGAAAACGGTGTGCGAAAAAGCACAGATTCAGCACGATACCGATTTATATATAAATATGGCGAAGCAGGATGCATCTTCATCTGAATTTGCGGATAAGTTTCTTGAAGTAATGCATATGCTCAATGTGAAAGGCTCGCGCATTGTTTTGGAGATTAGTGAAAGAACGAAGCCTCAAGCTTTGCAGCAAGTGAAGAAAACAGCTCTTCAGCTTAAAAAATATGGCGTACGTTTTGCTTTAGATGATTTCGGAATGCACTATTCGACTTATCATTATTTGAGCGAATTACCGATTGATATTATTAAACTAGATCAACATTTTGTCGGAAAAGCTGTGAAAAACACAAAAGATTGCGAAATATTGCGTTCGGCGATCAGTTTAGCACATAGACTCGGTTGCAAAGTGGTCATCGAAGGTATTGAAAAACTTGGAAATCTTGCTACGGCTCTGATAGAAGGTGCAGACATAGGTCAAGGTTATTTATTTGCTTACGAAAATGAAGTCAAACATGAGATTTCAAAACCGTTTGTAAGTCTTCAAGATTGGCTTATTGGTGTGATTCCGCCGCAATCGGCAGCTTATTACAGAGAGTAAATTAATTTAATCTGCAACTTGAATATTGCGATGTTTTCGGATATCATGCAGGAAATCTGATTGAGGGAATTACTTATATGAAAAAGGGAATACATCCTGATTACCATGAGATAAACGTAGTTATGACCGATGGCTCGTCCTTTAAAACAAAAAGTACTTGGGGAGCGGCTGGAGATACTTTGAAGTTGGATATTGATTCCAAGTCGCATCCTGCTTGGACTGGAGTAAGACAGTTGGTCGACACAGGTGGTCAGTTAGCTAAGTTCAAGAGTCGTTATCAGGCGTTTGGATTGAAAACAAACTAATTTTGAGAGGAGATTTTCTCCTCGATTTTTTTCTCAGCTCGCTGATGTGAGCTTTTTTTTTGCAATGATTTTTTTATTATTTCTGCTCTTAGCCTTTTGTTCAGAAAACGTTGAGTGTTATTCGCCAGTCAAAGCTGCACTAGTGATTGATGCAAAGACTGGTTCGGTAGTTTATTCGTTTAATGCGGATGTTCAAACTCCTCCTGCGTCTCTTACAAAGATGATGACGCTTTTGTTAACATATAAGGCATTAAAACAGCGCAAAATAAGAATGAATTCCACAATTAGAATTTCCAGAAATGCTGCAAACCAGTCTCCATGTAAATTAGGATTAAAAGTCGGAGATACGATAACTGTAAAAAATGCGATTTTGGCGATTATCACAAAATCAGCAAATGACATTGCAGTTGCGTTGGGTGAATTTATTGGCGGATCCGAAAAGAAGTTCGTCGAAATGATGAACAAAGAAGCAAAACGGTTGGGAATGAAATCAACAATTTTTATGAATCCGTCGGGATGGAAAAATCCACGACAGCTTTCTACCGCTAGCGATATGGCAAAATTATCCCGCGAGCTTATTTTAAAATATCGAGAATACTATTATTTGTTTAATACAAAGTCTTTCGCATATAAAAAAATCACTATGCAAAATCACAACCATTTGTTGGGACAACATGGAGATATAAACATTGATGGACTTAAGACAGGATACATTGCGGCTTCGGGATACAATTTAGCAGCTTCCGCAACCCACAAAAAACAAAGGCTTATTGTAGTGGTTTTAGGAGGAGAAACTGCAAGAAAAAGAGATAAGCAAGTTTTGGAACTTTTCAAAAAAGGATTTAAGAGATTAAATAATCAATTGGTTGATATTGTGAGCAGTAATGTAAAATCTCAGCAGAAGACGGTTCGACGATTGCCTATGCATCAATTATTGAGACAGGCGAATATTATTACATTTGATGAATCGGAAAAGTTGCTGAATGATTATTTGTTATATAAACAGTCCGTACAAAATAGGAAAAGAAAATGAATAATGTCGAATTGACTACTTTAAACAACGGGATCACAGTTGTTACAAAATCTATGAAAGGGTTTGAGAGCGTCGTTTCTGGATATTGGGTAAAAGCAGGTGGAGTTTATGAAGAAATTTCGAATTGCGGAATTTCCCATTTTCTGGAACACATGGCGTTTAAAGGGACAACTACTCGTTCCGCAAAACAAATCGCTGAAGAGATCGAATCTGTCGGCGGCTATATTAATGCGTACACTTCTAAAGAAACTACAGCATTTCATGCAAAGGTTCTGAAAGAGAATTTAAATGTTTCTGTCGAGATTTTATCCGATATTTTGCTGAATCCGACTTTTGCGGAAACAGAACTCGAAAGAGAGCGAAATGTTATTTTGCAGGAAATATCGCAAACGAACGATACGCCGGACGATATAATTTTCGATTATTTTCAAAATGTAGCTTTCCCTGATCAATCCATGGGAAGGTCAATTTTGGGACCGACTTCTGTTGTTTCGAAAATTTCTGCTGATGATTTGCGTGCTTATCGACGTAAATATTATAACGCCGACAATATAATTTTCGGAGTTGCCGGAAACGTGTATCATGAAGAAGTTTTAAATTATGCAGATAAATATTTTAGCAAATTTTCTTCAGAGAAAACAGTAAAGAGTGATTGTACATACCAATATGTCGGTGGATGTTATTCCGATGTGAGAGATCTCGAGCAGGCTCATGCGATAATAGGTTTTAATGGGGTCGCCAGTACCGATTCAGATTATTATACTCTCGCAATTTTTTCGTCTATTTTAGGTGGAGGAATGTCGTCCAAATTATTTCAAGAAGTGAGAGAAAAAAGAGGATTGGTTTATTCAATTTACGCATTTTCTTCATCATATCAACGCAACGGACTGTTCGGAATTTACGCCGCGACTTCTCCCGACAAATTAGAAGAATTGGCAGATGTCGCTTCTTCTGAATTTTTAAAAATGAAGTTCGATATTTCGGAAGCAGAATTTTTCAGAACCAAACAACAGCTGAAGGCGAGTTTGTTAATGTCTCAGGAAAGTACTTCATCTGTTTGCGAGCAGATTGCAAATCAAACCGTAGTTTTTGGTTATCCAATTGATACAAAAATCATACTCGAAAAAATAGACGCGGTTTCGATA
>JAFQBQ010000025.1 GCA_017416635.1 Alphaproteobacteria bacterium
GCGGAACAAACTCAAACACCAGTCTTTTTCCTTCTTTGTGCATCTTATTCCATATCCAAACCGACTTCGCAGAAACTCCAAACACTTCCGCCGCCTCTTTTTGCGTATGTCCTTTTTCCAAAAATCCCCCAACTCTCACGCGCAAATCCTCGCTGTAAACCGCCATCTTTTTTCCCGACTTTTTTAAAATGTCACTTTAAAATAGTCGAAAAAATAGGGAAAAGCAAGAAACAGAACGAAATAGTAGTTGGTATACTGATGTACACGACGAGAAAATAGAGCCCCGTCTGTCCAGTTTTACGAAACTAGCTAATTGTACTGCGAAAATTTACGAAATATTAACCTCTTTTGCGTAGCATAATGTGCGGACAACCATAAACTACGAGAGAATGATGAAGCCTTTATATCTACTCATTGTATTGGCGCTACTGTTTGATAACATGTGCTCAGAACAGCCATTATTGAAACAGTCAGATTCCGGAATATATACCCAAGTTACATCATTGAATACGACAGATGCTGAAATTGAAGCAGAACAAAAATGGTATCAACATGATAAAGTTAAATATGCAACAATTATTGCTAGCACGACAGCTACGGCTGTATATATGTGCAATCCAACGTTGCGAAGTCTGTCATGGTTAAAATCGGCGAGTTTAGCGTTATTAGCGTATGCAAATGATGCAAATGCCAGAAGAGGCGGAGGCGGAGACGGAGGTGGTTTTGGTTCATCATCCCGAAGAAACAGTGGAGGAGGATTCGGTTCATCGTCTCGAAGAAGCGGGGGCAAAGGGTTCAGTTCATCACCCAGAAAGAGTGGAGGAGGTGCTTCAAGCAAATCGATTAAATCTCACACTGGAAGTACAGCAAGTTCATTTTCTAAAAAAGCCAAAGCTACGCATAAAAGTATAGTAAACACCTCAAAGAAATCAATCAAATCACGCATCGCGAGTAAATCGAATTTGCTTTCTAAGGGCATTAAGCCTGCGAACGATAATGTTTTAACTTTGGAATTAGGAAAAAGCGATCGCTCCAAACCTGGTGTGGAAAGCAAGATAAGAGGCTATCAAAGGAGAGCAAAAGAAGGAAAACTGATTGTTACTGATACTAAAGATACGCCAAGAAACACGGCTTTAACAAAGAAAGCAAGGACTCTATATGCTGAAAAATATCCAAAACTCGATATGAGTAAGATCGATATGGATCATAAACAAGATTTACAACTTGATGGTAAGGATACTTTGCGAAATATCGCGCCGTTGGACAGAGGGGTTAATAGAAAGTTAGGCGCACAAATCCGTCAAGAGATAAAATCACACGATTATTCACACGGAACACCAATTAATCGTGTAGTTTTTATCTATCCTAAAACTGCAGATGCGCCTGTTAAAACCAGAGCAGCATACGTTCCAAAAATCTGACGCTAAGTACGAATAAGACTAGCATGGAACGCAGTATCTCCGAGGGATTTAACAAAAATTCAGAGGCACAAATTCGGCAAGCAATAAAAGATATGCCCGTAGGAACTGTTGTTCGTATATCTCCTAATAGTGTGGCAAATGATAATATTATTACTCCTGTAGATTTAAAAGAAGCGAACTTTTGACCTCAGATTTGAGTGATCGCGTACTTTACTAGGATGGTTCAACAACTCATTTTAACAAATTGGAGGTGATTATGCAAAGTGTTCTCGGGATCGATGTTTCAAAAGCAAAACTTGATGTTTGCGCGCTTTTTGGTGGAAAAATTCGCAAGAAAATCGTTGAAAATTCAGCATCCGGCTTCTTCAATTATACTTTTGGTTGTATTTGTTTTGTGGATAGAAGCATTATTCATAATAACAATTTGCCCAGTTTTTAAGCACGGAACTAGCATTTTTTCTAACCAACAATTAAACAATTTCGCATCGCAAGTTCCCGAATATCCGAATGGTGCCAAAACTGTTTTTCCGCACTGCGCCGCAACTATTGATTGTCTTTCAAATTTCTTTCCAGCTACTTCTGCCATAATTTTTTCTCCTCTTTTAGCTCTGCCATACTCTTTATATAAAAATGTATCGATTCCAGATTTGTCCAGAAAAACC